>NZ_QPFW01000242.1:0-71292 GCF_008122455.1 Enterobacter sp. C6 | reverse complement strand
GAGGGCGAATGACGCAGCTTACGGCAGGTAAACCCGAACCGCTCGGGGCGAGTTTTGACGGGAAGGGGGTCAATTTCACCCTCTTTTCCGCTCACGCCGAGCGGGTAGAACTGTGCGTGTTTGACGGGGAAGGTAACGAGCACCGTTACGATTTACCCGCGCGCACGGGGGATACCTGGCACGGCTACCTGGCCGGAGGGCGGACAGGCTTGCACTATGGCTTTCGCGTACACGGTCCGTGGGATCCGGCGCAGGGTCACTGGTTTAATCCGGCGAAGCTGTTGATTGACCCGTGCGCGCACCGCGTGGACGGCGAATTTAAAGACGACCCGCTCTTCCACGTGGGTTACGGCGATCCCGACCACCGCGACAGCGCGCCCGTCGCGCCAAGAAGCGTGGTGGTGAACGATCTTTATGACTGGGAAGACGATGCCCCGCCGCAGACGCCGTGGGGCCATACCGTCATCTATGAAGCCCACGTCAAAGGGCTGACGTACCTGCACCCGTCGATCCCCAAAGAGATGCGGGGCACCTATAAGGCGATCGGGCATCCCACCATGATCGCCTACCTGAAGCACCTCGGCATCACCGCCCTGGAACTGCTCCCCGTCGCCCATTTTGCCAGCGAGCCGCGCCTGCAGCGGCTGGGGCTTAGCAACTACTGGGGCTACAACCCGCTGGCGATGTTCGCGCTTGAGCCACGCTATGCCGCTCATCCGGAAAAGGCGCGGGACGAGTTTCGCGATGCGGTGAAGGCGCTTCATACGGCGGGCATTGAGGTCATTCTGGACGTCGTGCTGAACCACAGTGCCGAAAGCGATCTCGACGGTCCGACGCTCTCCATGCGCGGAATTGATAACCGTAGCTATTATTGGATCAGGCAGGATGGCGATTATGAGAACTGGACCGGCTGCGGTAACACGCTCAATCTCAGCCATCCGGCGGTCACGCATTTTGCTTATGAATGCCTGAAATACTGGGTGGAAACGTTCCACGTCGACGGTTTTCGTTTCGACCTGGCGCCCGTGATGGGGCGCACGCCGGCGTTCAGCCAGCAGGCGCCGCTGTTTGAGGCGATAAAAAATTGTCCGGTGCTCTCGCAGGTGAAGCTCATTGCCGAGCCGTGGGACATCGGAGAAGGCGGTTATCAGGTCGGGAATTTCCCGCCGCTGTTTGCCGAGTGGAACGACCACTACCGCGACGCCGTACGCCGCTTCTGGCTGGAGCGGAATCTGTCGCTCGGGGAGTTTGCCGGACGCTTTGCCGCTTCAAGCGATCTCTTTAAGCGTGACGGCAAACGCCCGTCGGCCACCGTCAATCTGTTGACGGCGCACGACGGTTTTACCCTCAGGGACTGCGTTTGTTTCAATCAGAAACACAATGAGGCAAACGGCGAAGAGAATCGCGATGGCACTAACAATAACCATAGCTTTAATCATGGTATAGAAGGGTTAGGCGGAAGTCTGGACGTGATAGAGCGGCGACGCGCCAGCGTACATGCGCTGCTGACAACGCTTTTATTGTCGCAGGGCACGCCGATGCTGCTGGCAGGCGATGAACACGGCCACAGCCAGCACGGTAACAACAATGCGTATTGCCAGGACAACACGTTAACCTGGCTCGACTGGGGTGAAGCGAACAGCGGGCTGATTCATTTTACCGCTGCGCTGATCCATCTTCGCCAGCAGATCCCCGCGCTGACCGCCGACCGCTGGTGGGAAGAGGGTGACGGCAACGTTCGCTGGCTGAATCAAGACGCGCAACCGTTAAGCGCGCAAGAGTGGCAACACGGCGTACCACGCCTGCAAATCCTGCTGTCGGATAAATGGCTGGTCACGCTGAACGCGACGGATGACGTCGCAGAGATTGTTTTACCTGAAGGGGAATGGCGAGCTGTTCCCCCCTTTGCCGGAGTGGATAATCCGGTAGTAATGGCTGTCTGGCACGGGCCTGCGCACGGAGTGTGCGTATTCCAAAGATGATAAAAAAGGAGTTAGTCATGGTTAGATTAGAGAAGAACGATCCCTTAATGTTGGCACGCCAGCTACCATTAAAAACGGTTGCCCTGATACTTGCGGGTGGGCGTGGTACCCGTCTGAAAGATTTGACCATCAAGCGCGCCAAACCGGCTGTTCACTTTGGTGGTAAGTTCCGCATCATCGACTTTGCGCTCTCCAACTGCCTGAACTCGGGCATTCGCCGTATTGGCGTCATAACGCAGTATCAGTCGCACACGCTGGTTCAGCATATCCAGCGCGGCTGGTCATTCTTCAGCGAAGAGATGAACGAGTTTGTCGATCTCCTCCCTGCGCAGCAGCGCGTTCACGGCGAGAACTGGTATCGCGGGACGGCGGATGCGGTGACCCAGAACCTCGACATCATTCGTCGCTATAACGCGGAATACATCGTGATCCTCGCCGGGGACCATATCTACAAGCAAGATTACTCCCACATGCTCATCGACCACGTCGAAAAAGGGGCGCGCTGCACCGTGGCGTGTCTGCCTGTGCCCGTTGCTGAAGCGACGGCGTTTGGCGTCATGCACGTGGATGCCGACGACAAAATTATCGACTTCGTTGAAAAACCGGCGAACCCGCCAACCATGCCGGGCGATGACACCAAATCGCTTGCCAGCATGGGGATCTACATCTTTGATGCAGAATATCTTTATGAGCTGCTGGAAGAAGACGACAAAGACGAAAACTCCAGCCACGACTTCGGTAAAGACATCATTCCGAAAATCACGAAAGCTGGCATGGCGTATGCACATCCTTTCCCGCTGTCCTGCGTGCAGTCCGACCCGAATGCGGAACCTTACTGGCGCGACGTGGGAACCCTGGAGGCGTACTGGAAAGCGAACCTCGACCTGGCGTCGGTCACGCCTGAGCTGGATATGTACGACCAGAACTGGCCGATTCGTACCCATATGGAGTCGCTGCCGCCAGCCAAGTTCGTGCAGGACCGCTCCGGCAGCCACGGTATGACGCTGAACTCGCTGGTGTCCGGCGGGTGCATTATTTCAGGCTCGGTGGTGGTGCAGTCGGTGCTGTTCCCCCGCGTGCGGATAAATTCATTCTGTAATATCGATTCGGCAGTCTTGTTGCCGGATGTCTGGGTAGGGCGCTCGTGTCGTCTGCGTCGCTGCGTGATCGACCGTGCCTGCGTCATCCCTGAAGGGATGGTGATTGGGGAGAATGCGGAAGAAGACGCGCGTCGTTTCTATCGTTCGGAAGAGGGGATCGTGTTAGTCACACGGGAAATGTTGCGGAAGCTGCAGATCAAACAGGAGCGATGATGCAGGTTTTACACGTATGTTCTGAGATGTTCCCGTTGTTGAAAACGGGCGGTCTGGCAGATGTTTTGGGTGCATTACCGGCAGCGCAAATCGCCGGAGGCGTGGATACCCGAGTCCTGCTGCCCGCCTTTCCGGATATCCGGCGTGGTATACCCGATGCAAAAGTGGTGACCCGCCGTGAGACCTTCGCCGGACGCATCACTCTGCTGTTTGGACATTACAATGGCGTAGGGATTTACCTGATCGACGCGCCGCACTTATACGATCGACCGGGCAGCCCGTATCACGATACGAACCTGTTCGCTTATACCGACAACGTGCTGCGCTTTGCGCTGCTCGGCTGGGTCGGCGCAGAAATGGCGACGGGGCTGGATCCGTTCTGGCGCCCGGATGTGGTGCACGCGCACGACTGGCACGCCGGGCTTGCCCCGGCGTATCTCGCCGCGCGCGGCCATCCGGCCAAATCGGTCTTTACCGTGCACAATCTGGCGTATCAGGGGATGTACTATGCCCATCACATGAGTGAAATCGATCTGCCATTATCGTTCTATAACATGCACGGGCTGGAATTTAACGGGCAGATCTCGTTCCTGAAAGCCGGGCTGTACTACGCCGATCACATCACGGCGGTGAGCCCAACCTACGCGCGTGAGATCACCCAGCCGGCGTTTGGCTACGGTATGGAAGGGTTGCTGCAGCAGCGCCATCGCGAAGGCCGCCTGTCGGGCATTCTGAACGGCGTGGACGAACAGATCTGGAGCCCGGAAACCGATCTCCTGCTGGCGGCGCGCTATGGCCGTGATTCCGTGGAAGACAAAGCGGAAAACAAACGCCAGCTGCAGATTGCGATGGGCCTGAAGGTTAACGACAAAGTGCCGCTGTTCGCGGTGGTCAGCCGCCTGACCAGCCAGAAAGGGCTGGATCTGGTGCTGGAGGCGCTGCCCGGTTTACTGGAGCAGGGCGGACAGCTGGCGCTGCTCGGCGCGGGCGACCCGGTGCTGCAGGAAGGTTTCCTTGCCGCCGCCGCGGAACACCCGGGGCAGGTAGGCGTGCAGATTGGCTACCACGAAGCGTTCTCGCACCGCATTATGGGCGGCGCGGACGTCATTCTGGTGCCAAGCCGTTTCGAACCCTGCGGCCTGACGCAGCTGTACGGCCTGAAATACGGCACCCTGCCGCTGGTACGCCGCACGGGCGGACTGGCGGATACCGTATCCGACAGCTCTCTGGAAAACCTGGCGGACGGTATCGCCAGCGGGTTTGTCTTTGAGGACAGTAATGCCTGGTCGCTGCTTCGGGCGATTCGGCGTGCTTTCGTCTTGTGGTCCCGTCCATCGCTGTGGCGTTACGTACAACGTCAGGCGATGTCCATGGACTTTAGCTGGCACGTCGCGGCGCAGTCATACCGCGATCTCTATCAACGCTTGATGTAACGAGGCGAAGTTACTGATATGAACGCTCCATTTAGCTACTCTTCACCCACGCTCAGCGTTGAGGCGTTAAAGCACTCCATCGCCTACAAGCTGATGTTCACCATCGGGAAAGATCCGGTTATTGCCAACAAGCACGAGTGGCTGAACGCCACCCTGTTTGCCGTGCGTGACCGCTTAGTTGAACGCTGGCTGCGCTCAAACCGCGCCCAGCTCTCGCAGGAGACGCGTCAGGTTTACTACCTGTCGATGGAATTTTTGATTGGCCGCACGCTGTCCAATGCGCTGTTGTCGCTCGGTATTTATGACGACGTCAAAACCGCACTGGAAGAGATGGGGTTAGATTTAGAAGAACTGATCGACGAAGAGAACGACCCGGGCCTCGGTAACGGCGGTCTGGGACGTCTCGCCGCCTGCTTCCTCGACTCGCTGGCGACGCTGGCGCTGCCGGGCCGCGGCTACGGTATTCGCTACGATTACGGCATGTTCAAGCAGAACATCGTCGACGGGCGTCAGAAAGAGTCCCCGGACTACTGGCTGGAGTACGGCAACCCGTGGGAGTTTAAGCGCCACAACACGCGCTACAAGGTGCGCTTTGGCGGACGTATTCAGCAGGAAGGGAAAAAATCCCGCTGGGTAGAAACGGAAGAGATCCTGGCCGTGGCCTACGACCAGATTATCCCCGGCTACGACACCGACGCCACCAACACGCTGCGCCTGTGGAGCGCCCAGGCCAGTAGCGAAATTAACCTCGGTAAATTTAACCAGGGGGATTACTTCGCGGCGGTGGAGGATAAAAACCACTCCGAGAACGTGTCCCGCGTGCTGTACCCGGATGACTCGACCTACTCGGGCCGCGAGCTGCGCCTGCGTCAGGAGTATTTCCTCGTTTCGGCGACCATTCAGGACATCCTCAGCCGCCACCATCAGCTGCACAAAACCTACGCCAACCTGGCGGAGAAAACCGCGATCCACCTTAATGACACTCACCCGGTGCTCTCTATTCCGGAGCTGATGCGCCTGCTGATCGACGAGCATAAGTTCAGCTGGGACGACGCCTTTGAGGTGACCTGCCAGGTGTTCTCGTACACCAACCACACGCTGATGAGCGAAGCGCTGGAAACGTGGCCGGTGGACATGCTCGGCAAAATCCTGCCGCGCCATCTGCAGATTATCTTTGAGATTAACGACTACTTCCTCAAGACGCTGCAGGAGCAGTATCCGAACGATACCGGCCTGCTGAGCCGCGCGTCCATCATTGATGAGTCGAACGGTCGTCGCGTGCGCATGGCCTGGCTGGCGGTTGTCATCAGCCACAAGGTCAACGGCGTGTCCGAGCTCCACTCGAACCTGATGGTGCAGTCGCTGTTTGCGGACTTTGCGAAGATCTTCCCGACGCGCTTCTGCAACGTGACCAACGGCGTCACCCCGCGCCGCTGGCTGGCGCTGGCCAACCAGCCGCTCTCTGAGGTGCTGGACGAGAATATCGGCCGCACCTGGCGTACCGATTTGAGCCAGCTGAGCGAGCTGGAACAGCATATAGATTTCCCGACGGTGAACAAAGCCGTGCGCGAAGCCAAGCTGCTGAACAAAAAGCGTCTGGCGGTCTGGCTGGCGATGCACCTCAACGTGGTGGCAAACCCGAAAGCGCTGTTCGACGTGCAGATCAAACGCATCCACGAATACAAGCGTCAACTGATGAACGTGCTGCACGTGATCACCCATTACAACCGCATCAAGGCCGATCCGACGGCCGAATGGGTGCCGCGCGTGAAGATTTTCGCCGGTAAGGCGGCGTCGGCCTACTACATGGCGAAGCACATTATTCATCTCATCAACGACGTGGCGAAGGTGGTTAACCAGGATCCGGACATTGGCGACAAGCTGAAGGTGGTGTTCATTCCAAACTACAGCGTCAGCCTGGCGCAGCTGATTATTCCGGCGGCGGATCTCTCTGAACAGATTTCCACGGCGGGGACGGAAGCATCCGGCACCAGTAACATGAAGTTTGCCCTTAACGGCGCGCTGACCATCGGTACGCTTGACGGGGCGAACGTCGAGATGCTGGAGCATGTGGGCGAAGACAATATCTTTATCTTCGGTAATACGACGGAAGAGGTGGAGGCGCTACGCAGAAAAGGCTACTCGCCACGTCAATATTACGAAGGGGATGAAGAGTTACGCCAGGTGCTGACGCAGATCGCGACCGGCGTGTTTAGCCCGGATGAACCGAGCCGCTACCGCGATCTGGTGGATTCGCTGATTAACTTTGGCGATCACTATCAGGTGCTGGCGGATTATCGCAGCTATGTGGACTGTCAGGACAAGGTGGACGAACTGTATCGCCAGCCGGAGAAGTGGACCAGCGCCGCGATGTACAACATCGCCAATATGGGCTATTTCTCGTCTGACAGGACCATCAAGGAGTATGCCGAGACGATCTGGCATATTGATCCGGTGAGGTTATAAAAGCAAAACGGCAACCTCGGTTGCCGTTTTTAGTGTTTGTTCCCTCTCCCTGTGGGAGAGGGTCAGGGTGAGGGCATCAGCCCGCACCGATCGCATTAAGACGCCAGCGACAGCTCACGCTTTCCCGCATGTTGCAGTAACCACTGCGCCACGCGAGACTGCTGTTCGGCGTTGAGCCACATCCCTTCTTTGGTACGGCGCCAGATAGCATCGTCCAGACGACGCACCCATTCGTGCTCAACCAGGTAACGCAGCTCGGCTTCGTACAGCTCGTGGCCGAAATGCTCGCCCAGATCCGCAATGTCCTTCGCATCGCCCAGGAACAGCTCGGTATTGCTGCCGTAGGTGCGGGCATAGTGGCGCGCCATCCCTTCTGTGATGAACGGGAAGCGACGGCGCAGCTTCGCGGCGTAATCATCGCGGTTACCGCCGATATCACCGCCGGGCAGCACCGCGCCTTTGGTCCATGCCGGGCCAATGCCTTTGTAGTACGGCGCCAGTTTTTCCAGCGCGTGCTCGGCCAGCTTGCGGTAGGTGGTCAGCTTGCCGCCAAACACGGACAGCAGCGGCGCCTGACCGTCTACGTCGTGAATATCGAGCGTATAGTCACGAGTGATGGCCTGCGGAGAGTCAGACTCGTCATCGCACAGCGGACGTACGCCGGAGTAGGTCCAGACCACGTCGTCGCGTGACAGCTGTTTCTTAAAGTGCGCGTTATACACTTTGAGCAGGTAGTTCACTTCGCTCTCGTCGATCTCGACGTTCTTCGGATCGCCTTTGTACTCCACGTCGGTGGTGCCGATGATCGAGAACTCGTCCATCCACGGGATCACAAACACGATGCGCTTGTCTTCGTTCTGCAGAATGTAAGCCTGCTTCTGGGTATGCACGCGCGGCACCACAATGTGGCTGCCCTTGATCAGGCGGATGCCGTACGGCGAAGGCAGATGCATGCCGTCGTCGAAGAACTGCTTCACCCACGGGCCGGTAGCGTTCACCAGGCCGCGCGCTTTCCAGCTGAATTTCTCGCCGGTATCGATGTCTTCCGCGTCCACAATCCACAGGCCGTTTTCACGACGGGCAGCGGTCGCGCGAGTGCGGGTTTTCACCTCGCCGCCTTTCTTCTCAACCATCTGCGCGTTCGCCAGCACCAGGCGGGCATCGTCCACCCAGCAGTCGGAATATTCGAATCCGCGCACGATTTCAGGCTTAAGGACCGATTCTGAGCCAAAACGCAAACCTTTCGAACCCGGGAGGCTGGTGCGTTTACCCAGATGATCGTACATAAACAGACCAATTCGGATCATCCACGCCGGACGCAGATGCGGGCGATGGGGCAGGCGGAAGCGCATCGGAATCGCCAGATGCGGGGCCATTTTCAGCAGCACTTCACGTTCGGCCAGCGCTTCACTGACCAGGCGGAATTCGTAGTGTTCCAGGTAGCGCAGGCCACCGTGAATCAGTTTGGAGCTGGCGGACGACGTCGCGCAGGCGAGATCGTTAGCTTCCAGCATCAGTACGGATAAACCGCGTCCTGCGGCATCGACCGCAATACCGGCACCGTTGATGCCACCGCCTATCACAATCAGATCTTTGGTTTCCATAACACCCTCATGCACTTTCGTTAAAGCTCAGAAATGTTCGATATCGCTCATAATAGCAAAGGAACGCGCTTTTGGTAACATCAAAAAAACAATTTAGAGTGATATGGATAACATAATGGCGTTTACCCGCCGCCAGGACGTACACTACGGGGTAAAATCTTGTCGTTGACCACTGTAAAGAGAACACCATGGATCAGTTTGAATGTATTAACGTAGAAGAAGCCCACCAGAAGATGCACCAGGGAAAAGCGGTGCTGGTGGACATCCGCGATCCGCAGAGTTTTGCGATGGGCCATACGCCGGGCGCGTTCCATCTCACCAACGACACGCTGGGCGCGTTTATGCGCGATAACGACTTCGACACGCCAGTGATGGTCATGTGCTATCACGGCAACAGCAGCAAAGGCGCGGCGCAGTACCTGCTTCAGCAGGGTTACGACGCGGTTTACAGCGTCGATGGCGGTTTCGATGCCTGGCATCGTCATTTCCCGGCGGAAGTGGAATACGCTTTTGAGCGCTGATCCCGCTATACTGTCCCCTTTTGTGTGGAAATAAGCGACCGCTGCCCATGTTGATGATCACCTCTTTTACCAACCCGCGCGTCGCCCAGGCGTTTGTCGACTATATGGCGACGCAGGGCGTTATTCTGACTATTCAGCAACATACGCAGACCGACGTCTGGCTGGCCGATGAGAGCCAGGCCGGGCGGGTAAACGAGGAGCTGGCGCGTTTTCTTGAGAACCCTGGCGACCCGCGCTATCTGGCGGCAAGCTGGCAGTCCGGCCAGACCGGCAGCGGATTGCACTACAGCCGCTTTCCCTTCATCGCCACCATTCGCGAGCGCGCGGGCCCGTTTACGCTGCTGCTGATGGCGGCCTGCATCATTGTCTTCATTATCATGAACGTGGTCGGCGACCAGAGCGTGATGATTGCCCTGGCGTGGCCCTATGATCCGTCACTTGAGTTTGACGTCTGGCGCTACTTTAGCCACGCGCTGATGCACTTCTCGGTGATGCATATCCTCTTTAACCTGCTCTGGTGGTGGTATCTCGGCGGTGCCGTTGAAAAGCGTCTGGGCAGCGGCAAGCTGATCGTTATCACCCTTATCAGCGCCCTGCTGAGCGGCTACGTGCAGCACAAGTTCAGCGGGCCGTGGTTCGGCGGGCAATCGGGCGTTGTGTATGCCCTGATGGGCTACGTCTGGCTTCGCGGGGAGCGCGACCCGGAAAGCGGCATCTATCTGCAACGCGGATTAATAACCTTTGCGTTAATATGGCTAATTGCCGGATGGTTTGATCTGTTTGGTATGTCTATCGCCAACGGTGCGCACGTCGCCGGGCTGGCCGTGGGGCTGGCGATGGCGTTTGCCGACACGCTCCATGCGCGAAAACGAACATAATTCTCAGGGATAATTGATGAAACAAACACAACGTCATGACGCCATTATCGAACTGGTAAAAAAACAGGGATACGTCAGCACCGAAGAGCTGGTGGAGCAGTTTGCCGTCAGCCCACAAACCATCCGTCGTGACCTGAACGACCTGGCCGATCAGAACCGTATTCTGCGCCACCACGGCGGCGCGGCGCTGCCGTCGAGTTCGGTCAACACCTCCTGGCACGACCGTAAAGCCACGCAGACGGCGGAGAAAGAGCGTATTGCCCGCAAGGTCGCCAGCCAGATCCCGAACGGGGCAACGCTGTTTATTGATATCGGCACCACGCCGGAAGCGGTCGCCCATGCGCTGCTGGATCACGAGAACCTGCGCGTGGTCACCAACAACCTGAACGTGGCCAACACCCTGATGCAGAAAGACGATTTCCGCATCATCCTCGCGGGCGGCGAACTGCGCAGCCGCGACGGCGGGATTATCGGCGAAGCCACCCTCGATTTTATCTCTCAGTTCCGCCTCGACTTCGGCATTCTGGGGATCAGCGGCATCGACAGCGACGGCTCGCTGCTGGAGTTTGATTACCACGAGGTGCGCACCAAGCGCGCGATCATTGAAAACTCGCGCCACGTGATGCTGGTGGTAGACCATTCGAAGTTTGGCCGTAACGCGATGGTGAACATGGGCAGCATCAGCATGGTGGATGCGGTCTACACCGACGTGATGCCGCCGGCGGGCGTGATGCAGGTGATTAAAGATAATAATTTGCAGTTAGAGTTGTGTTGAAAAGCCGTTCTCCCTCTCCCTGTGGGAGAGGGTCGGGGTGAGGGCATCAGGCCGCAAAAAACCTAAACTCCGTACCCCATCATCTTCAACAGCTGCTGTGCATGCTGTACCGCATCCTGACGATGCGCCACGCCCAGCTTCTGGTACAGGTTGCGGATATGCGTTTTGATGGTGGTCGCCGCCACCGCAAGCTCACCGGCAATCTGCTCATTGCTGTAACCTGAATAGATCAGCCCCAGAACCTGCCATTCGCGCTGGGTGAGCGGGCTGGTGCGAATTAGCTCCGGCACTTCCGGGTGGTTCAGCAGACGTTCAACGAAGTTCTCATCGAAGTGCGCGAACTTGTGCCGATGATGCTGGTTAATCTCGCGCAGAATACGCTGGGCGCGATGCTGATCCAGCTCCGGCAGCGTGTTGAGCTGAATAAGCTGACGCAGCTGCTGCGCCATCACTTCACCTTCAATCACAAAGTGGCTGATAAACCCGGTGCGGTTAGCCAGCTGCAGCGCCTCCAGCAGCACGCGCTGGGCATCATTTTTACGACCCGCCTGCCAGTAGAGCTGGTTCTGCAGCAGCAGGTTGCGGTTCAGGTCGCTCATCAGGCGCAGGCTGCGCGCGTTCTCGTTCAGCTCTTCCAGGACAATCTCTGCGGGCTCTAAATCACCGAGCAGGATCTGCGCGCGGGCAATGTTGCGCCACTGGCTCTGCAGGAAGTGGTTGTTGGCAAATTCCGGTTTTGGCGTCTGACGCAGCCAGTTGGCGGCGGATTTTTTATCGCCGGTCATCTGCCAGTAAATCACCCGAACCTTATCGGCGTTCGATACCCAGTCGCTATGATACTGGCCGTTGCCGAGCAGGTTCTCCAGGCGGTTCAGATGGTTGCGGGCGTTATCGAGATCGCCGCGCGCCAGCGAGCACTGCACCAGCAGCGCCAGGCACTGCAGCTGCTGCTGCGGCTGGAAGCTGGAGAGCACGTCTACACCCTGACGGGCGCAGCTTTCTGCTTCATCCAGACGCGACCATGCCCACAGCAGCTGAGCGCGAATACGCAACAGGAACTCGTGCATCGGCAGCTGTTCCAGATGCTGTTCACGAATCAGCTGGAACGCTTTTTCCTGGTTTTCCCAGGCGGCCTGCAGGAACCCCTGCGCGAATAAAATCTCACTCTGTTGGATCAGGCTCCACAGCGCGTAGTGCCAGACATCATGACGACGCGCCATCTGCTCGGTTTGCTGCATCAGTGAAAGTGAACGCGTGAGATCGCCTTTGCAGTGCAGCACTTCGCCGTGCACCGAGGTCGCCACGATGCGGCTGTAGAAGTTAGCCAGCGGCAGTTCATCCAGCGCGACCATCGCCAGCCGTTCAGCTTCGTCCGGGTCGCCGTCGTTAATGGCCACCTGAGCGCGCAGCGCGTTGAACTCGCCGTGCAGGGTGGTATCCATTTCGCTTTCCATCTCCTGCTCGGCGCGCGCCAGCAGGGTGTTCACTTCGCTGTAACGATGCTGGCTCTGCATCAGCCAGGCCTGCAGCAGCACCAGACGCGGGTTCTCCAGCAGGCTTTCCCACGGCAGGGCTTTGAGGGACTCTTCCAGCAGCGTCAGTTCGCTGTGGTTAAACAGGCCCCATGCATGGTTGAGGAGGATATCGCGCAGCATGCTGGCATCACCGGCGGCCAGCGCGTGGTGGATGGCCTCGCTCGGGAAACCTTGTGCCATCCAGCCTTCAGCGGCGGCACGGTGAATCTCCGGGAGTTCAACCGCCATTTCCCACTGACAGCGCTGGCGCAGGAAGCTACCAAACAGCGGGTGATAGCTAAACCACTCGCCCGGATCGTCCATGCGCGTCAGGAAAAGGCCCTGACGTTCAATCTCTTCGAGCTGCAGCTGACCGTTTTCACAGCCCGTCACCCGCACGATGAGCGCATCATTCATGGAACGCAGCAGAGAGCTTTTCAGCAGGAAATTACGCGTCGAGGGATCGACGCTGTCCAGCACCTCATCCACCAGGTAGTCAGAAAGGTGGCTGGCGTTGATGCCCGCCAGACGCCGCGCAGACTGATGCGCCGGACTGTTGTTTTGCCGGGCAGAGAGGGCGATAAGCTGCAGCGCCGTGGCCCAGCCCGCAACGTCATCACACAGACGGCTGCTTTCGGCGGCCTCAATCGGTGAGGTCAGGCGGCAGTCAAAGAACTGTTTTGCTTCCTGGTGGGTAAAGGCCAACTGCTGGCTGCCCACTTCCAGAAGCTGATCGCGCACGCGCAGGTTGGCAATACCCAGCTGCGGCAGGTTGCGTGACAGCACGACTAAAGTCAGGTTTTCCGGCTGATGGCGCAGGAAGAAACGCATCGATTCATGAATCACCGGGTTAGTGATGAGATGATAATCATCAATCACCACGTAAAGCGGGCGATGCCATTCGGCCAGTTCGATAAACAGCTGAGAGAAAAGGGAAGACAAGCTGGCATACTGGCGCTTTTGCACCATCATCTCACTGGCGACGCAGTGTCCATGGGTGGCTTGCTGTATGGCAGCAATCAGATAGCTGGCAAAACGCTCTTGCTGGTTATCGCCCTCATCGAGGGAGTACCAGCCAAGATCGCTCTTACCTGCGGCCCATTGCGAAATGAGCGTTGTTTTTCCATAACCTGCAGGGCTCGTAACCAGCGCCAGTCGGAAATTATGCGCGCCGGAAAGTTTAGCCAACAGACGTTCGCGGACCACTGTATGGTCAAGGCGAACCGGGCGACTTAATTTAGACGGAATCAACATAGGTTTCACTTCACTGTGGGGAACGAGAGATTTTATTTTTTTTGCGCTTCGTAATTAATGGATATAAGGTCGGCCAATAAGTTAACTATTGCAAGTTATGTCTGGATTTGGTGGCTGTGAATTTGCACTCTGTCACAAAACATTCAGGAAGAAGATGGAACTTTCTGGAAAGGTCTTTGACGCCGCGTCACTGCTGGCTTGTCTGTACTGGTTACCGCTGCGCTGAAACTGGTTTCAGAAAGGGATAGTGACGTCAAATTTAATATACTGCTGGTAAAGTTAAGGGAGATTAATAATCTCCTTAGCGATTACCCGATTGCAGAAATATTATTCTACGTAAGTAATTATTTCGGTGGGGTTTGATTTCACCCGAAACTGCATTTCATTTCTTTGACATTATCCTCGGTTACTTTTTTATCTTCCGGGCACACTCGAACTATGCTCTGAGAGTGGCCTCGATCACACTTTTCTGCTCATCCCCGCTACTCCTCCCTGTCTAATCCCCCACGGGAGGAGGAAGAGGGGAAATGAGCCAGGCACACTAGCGCCAACTTGTGTTTTCTTTCTAAAGGATGCCGATCCCCTATGTCACAGCCTACCTTCAACAAAGCTCAATTCCAGGCTGCCCTGACGCGTCAGTGGCAGCGTTTTGGCCTTCATGCTGCAAACGAAATGACGCCTCACCAGTGGTGGCAGGCAGTGAGCGGTGCGCTCGCAGAGCAGCTGGATGCTCAACCCCTGGCAAAACCGGTAAAAGGCCAGCGCCATGTAAACTACATTTCAATGGAGTTCCTGATTGGCCGTCTGACGGGCAACAACCTGTTGAACCTCGGCTGGTATCAGGAAGTCGGTGATGTGCTGAAAGAGCACGACATTAACCTGACCGACCTGCTGGAAGAAGAGATTGACCCGGCGCTGGGCAACGGCGGCCTGGGACGTCTGGCGGCCTGTTTCCTGGACTCCATGGCGACCGTCGGCCAGTCGGCGATTGGCTACGGCCTGAACTACCAGTACGGCCTGTTCCGTCAGTCGTTCGCTGACGGTCATCAGATGGAAGCGCCGGACGACTGGCATCGCAATACCTATCCGTGGTTCCGCCACAACGCGCAGCTGGATGTGCAGGTTGGCATTGGCGGGAAAGTGACAAAGCAGGGGCTCTGGGAGCCGGCGTTCACCATCACCGGTGAAGCCTGGGATCTGCCGGTGCTTGGCTACCGTAACGGCGTGGCGCAGCCGCTGCGTCTGTGGCAGGCGAAGCATGCCCATCCGTTTAACCTGACCAAATTCAACGACGGCGATTTCCTGCGCGCCGAGCAGCAGGGCATCGACGCCGAGAAGCTGACCAAAGTCCTCTATCCGAACGACAACCACCTGGCCGGTAAAAAGCTGCGCCTGATGCAGCAGTACTTCCAGTGCGCCTGCTCCGTGGCGGACATCCTGCGTCGCCATCACCTGGCGGGCCGCAAGCTGGCGCAGCTGCCGGACTTCGAAGTGATTCAGCTCAACGACACGCACCCGACGATTGCGATCCCGGAACTGCTGCGCGTGCTGATCGACGAGCATCAACTGAGCTGGGATGACGCCTGGGCCATCACCAGCCGTACCTTTGCCTACACCAACCACACCCTGATGCCGGAAGCGCTCGAGTGCTGGGATGAGAAGCTGGTGAAAGCGCTGCTGCCGCGCCACATGCAGATCATCAACAAGATTAACGACCAGTTTAAAAAGCTCGTGGATAAAACCTGGCCGGGCAATAAAGCGGTCTGGGCGAAGCTGGCGGTGGTTCACGATAAGCAGGTGCGCATGGCAAACATGTGCGTGGTCAGCGGCTTTGCGGTGAACGGCGTGGCGGCGCTGCACTCAGATCTGGTGGTGAAAGATCTGTTCCCTGAATACCACCAGCTATGGCCAACCAAATTCCACAACGTGACCAACGGCATCACGCCGCGTCGCTGGATCAAGCAGTGCAACCCGCTGCTGGCCGGCCTGCTGGACAAGACCCTGAAGAAAGAGTGGGCCAACGATCTGGACCAGCTCATCAACCTGGAAAAACAGGCCGACGACGCGAAATTCCGCGAGCAGTACCGTGCGATCAAGCTGGAGAACAAGGTTCGCCTGGCGGAGTTCGTGAAAATGCGTACCGGGATTGAGATCAACCCGAATGCGATTTTCGATATCCAGATCAAGCGTCTGCACGAGTACAAACGCCAGCACCTGAACCTGCTGCACATTCTGGCGCTGTACAAAGAGATCCGCGAGAACCCGCAGGCCGACCGCGTGCCGCGCGTGTTCCTGTTCGGTGCGAAAGCGGCGCCGGGCTACTACCTGGCGAAAAACATCATCCTCGCCATCAATAAAGTGGCGGCGGCGATCAACAGCGATCCGAAAGTGGGCGACAAGCTGAAGGTGGTGTTCCTGCCGGATTACTGCGTCTCGGCGGCTGAAATGCTGATCCCGGCGGCGGATATCTCCGAGCAGATCTCTACCGCAGGGAAAGAAGCGTCCGGTACCGGCAACATGAAGCTGGCGCTGAACGGCGCGCTTACCGTCGGTACGCTCGACGGGGCCAACGTCGAAATCGCCGAGAAGGTGGGGGAAGAGAATATCTTTATCTTCGGCCATACCGTGGAAGAGGTGAAAGCCATCAAGGCCAAAGGCTATGACCCGGTGAAATGGCGTAAGAAAGACAAAGTGCTTGATGCGGTGCTGAAGGAGCTGGAAAGCGGTAAATACAGCGACGGCGACAAGCACGCGTTTGACCAGATGCTGCACAGCATGGACAAACACGGCGGTGACCCGTATCTGGTGATGGCGGACTTCACGGCCTATGTCGAAGCGCAAAAGCAGGTCGACGTGCTGTATCGCGACCAGGAAGCGTGGACCCGGGCGTGCATCCTGAACACCGCCCGCTGCGGTATGTTCAGCTCTGACCGTTCAATCCGTGATTATCAGGCCCGTATCTGGCAGGCAAAACGCTAAGGAAGCGCGATGGAGAGTAAACGTCTGGACAGCGCCGCGCAGGCGGCGGGGATCAGCCTCAGTTACATTAATGCTCACGGCAAACCGCAGTCTATTGGCGCCGACACCAAAAGACGTTTGCTGGACGCTATGCACAAAACCGACGCGAAAGCGTCGGCTGCGCCGGTGCCGAACGTGAAGGTATTCACCGCAGGCAAAAAGATGCCGCTGGCGGTGGAGGGGCGCGGCGAGTTTAGCTGGCTGCTGACTACCGAAGAGGGGCATCAGCACAAAGGCCACGCCACCGGCGGCAAAACGTTAAACCTTCCGGCAAAGCTGCCGGAGGGCTATCACACCCTCACGCTCACCCAGGATGACCTGCGTTTCCACTGCCGGGTGATCGTCGCGCCAAAACGCTGCTACGAGCCGCAGGCGTTGCTCGAAGGTAAAAAGCTGTGGGGCGCCTGCGTGCAGCTCTACACCCTGCGTTCGGACAGCAACTGGGGCATCGGTGATTTTGGCGATCTGAAGAATATGCTGGTATCCGTGGGCGAGCGCGGCGGCGCGTTCATCGGCCTCAACCCGATCCACGCGCTTTATCCCGCCAACCCGGAGAGCGCCAGCCCGTATAGCCCGTCGTCCCGTCGCTGGCTGAACGTGATTTATATCGACGTTAACGCCTTAGATGACTTCAAAAACAGCAAAGAGGCGCAGGCGTGGTGGAAACTCAGCACCACGCAGCAGGCGCTGAAGCAGGCGCGCGACGCAGACTGGGTGGACTATTCCACCGTCACGGCGCTGAAAATGGCCGCGCTGCGTCTGGCGTGGAAAGGCTTTTCGCAGCGTGACGACGAGCAGATGGCCGCGTTCCGTCAGTTTGTGACACAGGAGGGCGAGAGCCTGTACTGGCAGGCGGCGTTTGATGCGCTGCACGCGTATCAGGTGAAAGAGGACGAAATGCGTTGGGGCTGGCCGGTTTGGCCTGAAGCGTATCAATCCGTCGACACGCCGGAAGTAAAAGCGTTCTGTAAAAAATATGCCGATGAGGTGGACTTCTACCTGTGGCTGCAGTGGCTGGCGTACAGCCAGTTTGCCGCCTGCTGGCAGGTGAGCCAGGGCTATAAGATGCCGATCGGCCTGTATCGTGACCTGGCCGTCGGCGTGGCGGAAGGCGGCGCGGAAACCTGGTGCGATCGTGAACTTTACTGTCTGAAAGCCTCCGTGGGGGCGCCACCGGATATCCTTGGCCCGCTCGGTCAGAACTGGGGATTGCCGCCAATGGATCCGCACGTCATGGCGGCGCGCGCCTACGAGCCGTTTATCGACCTGCTGCGCGCTAACATGCAGAACTGCGGGGCGCTGCGTATTGACCACGTGATGTCCGTGCTGCGCCTGTGGTGGATCCCGTACGGTGAAACGGCGGATCACGGGGCGTACGTGCAGTACCCGGTTGACGATCTGCTGTCGATCCTGGCGCTGGAAAGTAAGCGCCACCAGTGCATGGTGATCGGTGAAGATCTCGGTACCGTGCCGGTGGAAATTGTCAGCAAGCTCCGCGACAGCGGCGTCTACTCCTATAAAGTGCTCTATTTTGAAAACGACCATGAGAAAACCTTCCGCGCGCCGCAAGCGTACCCTGAACAGTCAATGGCAGTCGCGACGACGCATGACCTTCCTACGCTTCGTGGCTATTGGGAAAGTGGCGATCTGACGCTCGGCAAAACGCTGGGACTGTATCCTGATGAAGAGGTGTTACGTGGCCTGTATCAGGATCGCGAGCTTTCTAAACAGGGGCTGCTGGATGCGCTGCACAAGCAGGGCTGTCTGCCGAAACGCGCCGGGCATAAGGCGTCGTTGATGTCGATGACCGCGACCCTCAACCGTGGTTTGCAGCGCTATATTGCCGACAGTAACAGCGCCCTGCTGGGCCTGCAGCCGGAAGACTGGATTGATATGGCGGAGCCGGTGAACATTCCGGGCACCAGCTATCAGTACAAGAACTGGCGTCGCAAGCTGTCCACCACGCTTGAGGCGATGTTTGCCGATGACGGGGTGAACAGGCTGATTAAGGATTTGGACAAGCGGCGAAAAGCAGCCGGTAAGAAGTGATAAAAAACCGCCATTGGCGGTTTTTTATTGCCCGGTGGCGCTGCGCTTACCGGGCCTACATGTATCGAGTAGGTCGGGTAAGGCGTAGCCGCCACCCGACTTATGGTATCAGACAACCATATTGAGCAGCAGCACCCCGACCAGACCGCACACCGAAATAATGGTTTCCAGCGCGGACCAGGACTTGATGGTTTCACCGATCGTCAGGTTGAAGTACTCCTTGAACAGCCAGAAGCCCGGGTCGTTAACGTGAGAGAAAATCACGCTACCGGAACCGACGGCGATAACCATCAGCTCAGGGCTCACGCCCGTGGTGGCAATCAGCGGAGCAACGATACCGCCTGCGGTAATCGCCGCAACGGTCGCAGAGCCCAGCGCAATACGCAGCACCGCGGCAATAGACCAGGCCATCAGGAGCGGCGACACGTTGGTTTCATGCATCATGGCAGCGATGTATTTGTCCACGCCGCTGTCGACCAGAACCTGCTTGAACGCGCCGCCACCGCCGATGATCAGGAGCATCATGGCAATGATTTTGATGGACGAGGTCAGCGTGTCGTTGATCTGATCCATTGAACGGCCGCGATTAAGACCGAAGGTGAACATCGCGATCAGCACTGCGATCAGCGTTGCCATCACCGGGTCACCCAGGAATTCCGCAACGGACAGGAACGCATGACCTTTCGGCAGGATCATCTCTGCCACGGCACGCATTGCCATCAGGATCACCGGTACCAGAGAGGTCCAGACGCTGACGCCAAAACCAGGCATCTCTTCTTCGGTGAAGGTTTTGGCGCTGTACAGACCTTCCGGGATTGGCTTATCAATGCCCTTCAGGAAGCGGGCATAAACCGGGCCTGCCAGAATCACCGTCGGGATCGCCAGAATCGTACCGAACAGCAGGGTTTTACCCATATCCGCGTGGAAGATGGTCGCGATAGCGGTTGGACCCGGGTGCGGCGGCAGGAAGCCGTGGGTCACGGACAGCGCCGCAGCCATCGGCACACCAACATACAGCAGCGGGATGCTCGCGGCAGCCGCGATGGTGAACACCAGCGGCAGCATCAGCACGAAGCCCACTTCATAGAACAGCGCGAAACCGACGGTAAAACCGGTTAACACCACTGCCCACTGAATATTCTTCTTACCAAATTTGTCGATAAGCGTGGTAGCAATACGCTGGGCGCCACCACAGTCCGCCAGCATTTTACCGAGCATGGCGCCGAAGCCCATGATCAACGCCAGGCTGCCGAGCGTGCCGCCGACACCGGCTTTGATGGAACTGATAACTTTAACCAGCGGCATACCCTGCATCAGACCGACTGCAAGTGCCACCAGAACCAGAGCGATAAATCCGTTCATTTTGAAACGGATCATCAAGAGCAGTAATAACACAACACCGATAGCAACGATGACTAATGGCATGATTTACCTGGCCTTTGAATTGTTATGGGTAACGTCATTGTTTCAACGACACATTCCGATTGTCCCAACTGGGAACAGAGAAGTAACGGCACTAATACTGATGCCTTGGAAACCATTAAGTTTAGTCGGCTGTTATGAGTGTGCTTAGTGCCCATGAGAATGATACGGGTAACATGACGTGATTGAGAATCACCCTGGCAGGCAAAATGTGAATTATGAGACGCAGGTCAACATATAGAGGGGAACGAAGAGGGGGGCAGGGTTTTGTAGGCCCGGTAAGCGCAGCGCCACCGGGCAATACAGACGGGCAATGAATCAGTAGTAGGAGTGCTCGCCGCGCTGGTGTTCGGTCAGGTCACGCACGCCTTTCAGTTCCGGGAACTCGTTCAGCAGCTGCTTCTCGATCCCTTCTTTCAGGGTGACATCGACCATTGAACAACCGTTACAACCGCCGCCAAACTGCAGGATCGCCAGGCCATCTTCCGTGATTTCCATCAGGGAAACACGACCGCCGTGGCCCGCCAGCTGTGGGTTGATTTGGGATTGCAGCAGATACTCGACGCGCTCCATCAGCGGTGCATCGTCAGACACTTTACGCATTTTCGCGTTCGGCGCTTTCAGGGTCAGCTGAGAACCCAGCTGATCGGTGACGAAGTCGATCTCCGCATCTTCAAGATACGGTGCGCTCAGCTCATCAACGTAGGCGGTGAGCTGTTCAAATTTAAGGGCAGTGTCGGTGGCTTCCACAGCGTCCGGAGGACAATAAGAAACACCACATTCTGCATTCGGAGTGCCTGGATTAATCACAAACACGCGGATCTGCGTCCCTTCTTCCTGATTTGCCAGCAGTTTGGCAAAGTGCGCTTGTGCAGAATCGGAAATACGGATCATAGCTTTGGCCTAATAGTTGACTAAATTACCTGGGTATAATCATACGCCCATTGAAGAAGGGCTACAAGGTACGGCACAGACACCATACCTGAACCGACGCGGCGCCGCTTCGCAAAAGCAGTCGGGAAAGTTCAGCAACGGTACTGCCCGTGGTGACGACATCATCCACAATCGCGATATGGAGACCGTCGACCGGTAATTCAAGGCGAAAGGCATTTTTGAGGTTTCTTTTGCGAAGCCGCGCGCTGAGCTGATGCTGGATGGCGGTGGCATGAACACGCGTCAGCGCGCTGGTATCATACCGACAGCCGAGCCACCGTGCGAGGGGACGGCAGATCAGGTCACTCTGGTTATAGCCGCGCCGCCAATGCCGATGTCGGTATAAGGGGACGTTCACCACCCTGTCAATTTTCGGCAGTGCGCGATGACGCCGTGCCTGCAAAACCGCCAGCAATAGCAGGCGGGCAAGGGGCGGTGCAAGCGAGCTCTGCCCGGAAAACTTCAGCGCGTGAATCAGCCTGCTCAGCGGTGGAACATAATCATCTACGGCCACCAGCGCGCTCCACGGCGGGGATTTCTTCAGGCAGCGGCCGCAGGGCAAAGAGGAATTTGTGGCCGGTAAACCACATTGTGGACAGATCCCGATACGCCATTCCAGCGAACGCGTACAGACGGAGCAGACGCCCCACCCGCTGAGCGCCAGCGGCATTCGGCATAGCCAGCACAACCCAGGTACTGTTAGCATATGCAACCTCCATGTGAAAAAAGAGAACAGTAACTGATGAAGACGCTGTGGTGGCAGACTGTAGGGACAGGAAATTGCCATCTTGTGCTGCTGCACGGATGGGGCCTGAATGCGGAGATATGGCATTGCATATGTGAGGAACTCGCCTCGCATTTCACACTGCATCTGGTGGATTTACCCGGCTTTGGCCGCAGCCGCGGGTATGGCGCGTTGTCGCTTGATGAGATGGCGCAGCAGGTTCTGGACGCCGCGCCGCAAAACGCTGTCTGGCTGGGCTGGAGCCTGGGCGGGCTGGTGGCGAGCCAGGTTGCGCTGTCGCGACCAGACCGCGTACAAGCGCTGGTGACGGTGGCGTCGTCGCCCTGTTTTAGCGCGCAGGACGCGTGGCCGGGGATAAAACCCGAAGTACTGGCGGGATTCCAGCAGCAGCTGAGCGAAGATTTCCAGCGGACCGTAGAGCGCTTCCTCGCCCTGCAGACGATGGGAACTGAAACCGCCCGTAAGGATGCCCGCACGCTGAAGCAGACCGTGCTTTCACTGCCGATGCCGGAGGTTGAGGTGCTTAATGGCGGTCTTGAGCTCCTGAAAACCGTTGATCTGCGCGAGCCGCTGGCCGCCCTGACGCTGCCGCACCTGCGTATTTATGGTTACCTCGACGGGATTGTGCCGCGCAAAGTGGCTCCGCTGCTGGATGAACTGTGGCCGAACAGCGAATCGCAGATCATTGCCAAAGCCGCACATGCCCCGTTCATCTCTCATCCGGCGGAGTTTTGTTCAGCGCTCATTGCGTTAAGTCAACGTTTCGACTGATTATTTTCTATCCTGCCTGGAAAAAGTTACACACCGCAACCATACTCCAGATGTCGTTGCGGTTGTTCTGCTTACGATAATCAAAACAACAATCCTATGGAGAGTCAGGTTATGAAACTTGTTACAGGTATTGTCACTTCTCTGGTTATTGGGTCACTTTCATTTGGCGTCTTTGCGGCAAAAGAGCTGGAAAAAGATAAAGTTGCCGGCATGAATCTGACCAAAGTTGGTGAGATCTCTACGTCTGATACTACCGCACCGATGGATGCTCGCAGAGAGCTGTCAAAGAAAGCGGATGAACTGGGTGGGACGTACTACGTGGTAACCAGTGCAAACAAAGACACGAAGAACGTACGCGCAACGGCGGACGTCTACAAGTAATACGATAAAGCCGGGCAGCGATGCCTGGCTTTACTAGCGCAGTGCCCACCACTCCCTGAGGCAGGCCTTTCCTTCCGGACAGCTTTTACAACTGCCGGAGAGACAGCCGTCCGCGTCTTCCTGAATCCGCACGGCTTTCCCCATGGCTTCCAGTCTTTCCAGCATGGCATCGATCATCGGCTGCGGCGTATGCAGGCTGAGGCTCAACTGTTTCGCCTCCATCCGCCCCTGTAGCGCCAGCAGGTCACGAACCTGAATCAACGATGCCATGTGGTGTACTCCTTAGTGGCAGTCGCCCGCCGGGCTGCTGCAGCAGGTCGCGGCGGTTTTACGGTTTGCCAGCAGGTCGATATCGACGCGGCTGCGTGCCCGCCGCAGCAGACCGAGCACTACCACGTTAAACAGCACAACCGCGAGAATGCAGACCAGGCTGTAGCGCGGATGCTGGCTGAAGTTAACGGTTTGATAAAACAGCGTCGCCAGCGAGTAGGCAATGTTCAACCCCCACAGGATGGAGAAACCCATCCAGCCGCGGCTGGACTCGCGGGCAATCGCCCCCATCACCGAGATGCACGGAATGTAGAGCAGTACAAAGATAAGGTAGCTGTAGGCCGCGGACGCGCTGCCAAATTTCTCGCCCATCACGCCCATGGCACCCGTCGCCATTTCGCCGTCGCCTTTGCTCGCTTCAATCGGGTTCGCCAGCACGCTCAGGCTGAAGGTGTCCTTCAGGCTCTGCCAGGTCTCCTCTACGGCACCCAGCAGCTCATGACCGAGATGAAACTCTGCCGGATTAAATTCCTGTTCCTGAATGTTCTCAGCGGTGTAAAGCGTGTTCAGGGTGCCGACAACCACCTCTTTCGCCATCGCACCGGTGAACAGCCCGACGGTTGCCTGCCAGTTATCCTCATGTACGCCAATCGGTTTGAAGACCGGCGTGATAACGCGGCTGACGGAAGCGAGGGCAGAGTCGTTGATGTTATCTGCCGCCTGCCCGCTGAGGGTGAAGCTGTTCAGCGCGCTCAGGAAAATGCTGACGATGACAATCACCTTACCGGCGCGCAGCACAAAGCCTTTCAGACGCTGCCAGGTCTGGATCGCCAGGCTTTTCAGATGCGGCACGTGGTACACCGGCAGCTCCATCACAAACGGTGACGCTTCACCGCGCATGATGGTGTGCTTCAGCATCAGACCGGTGAGGATCGCCATCACGATGCCCAGCACATACAGCGAGAAGACCGCCAGCGCGCCCTGCTGACCAAAGAAGGCTGCCGCAAAGACCGCAAAGATCGCCAGTCGGGCACCGCAGGACATAAACGGCGCCATCATGATGGTCATCAGACGTTCACGCGGCGCATCCAGGGTGCGTGCGCCCATCACCGACGGCACGTTACAGCCGAAGCCGACGATCAGCGGGACGAAGGATTTACCCGGCAGACCCAGCGCCTGCATCAGACGATCCATCACGAACGCGGCGCGCGCCATGTAGCCGGAATCTTCCAGGAACGAGAGGAACAGATACATCATGCCGATCTGCGGCACCAGCGGCAGAACGGTGTTGATACCGCCGCCGATCCCCTGCGCGAGGAAGATGGTGAGCCATTCCGGGAAGTGCAGGGTGTAACCTACCCACTGGATCCCGTGGACGAAGACCGCGACGGAACCGGCGTCAAAAATCGGCTGCAGTGCGCCACCGATGTTAATGGCGAGCAGGAACATCACGTACATCACCAGCAGGAAGATGGGCAAACCGAGGAAGCGGTTAAGCACTATCTTATCCACTGCCGTCGTAAAGCGGCTGGGTTCTGCCGTCAGCGCGTTGCTGACAACGTCGCAAATCGAGGCGATGGCCTGATAACGGGCGTCGGCGATGTGCAGCGCCGGGTCGTCCAGCTCGTCGCTAAGACGGGCTACCGTCGCGTCCAGCTTATCGGCCGCATGGCCGGCGTAAGCGCGGCTGTAGATATCCCCTTCCAGCATCTGCAGTCCAAGCCACAGGCGCTGTTTCGCAGGCATGCTGTTGTTCATCTCCTGCGCCAGCAAATTGGCTTCGCGCAGGAGAGGCTGCGCGTAATGCACCAGCTCAATGTCACGATTCCCTGCGTGACGGTCAATGGCCAGCTTCAGCGCATCAATACCGCGAGCGCGCGTCGAGACCAGCGGAACCACCGGGCACCCCAGGCGCGCGGAGAGGGCATCGACGTCAATGCGCAGCTTTTGTTTCTCCGCAATGTCGAGCATGTTGAGCGCCACGATGCAGGGGATCCCCAGCTCCAGCAGCTGCAGCGTCAGATAAAGGTTACGCTCGAGATTGGAGGCATCGACCACGTTGATCAGCAGGTCCGCGTCGCCGCCAAGAATATAGTGGCAGGCAATCTGCTCATCGAGCGAGGTTTGCGACGAAATGGTGGTTAAGGAGTAGGTGCCGGGAAGGTCGACCAGCGTTACCTGATTGTCCGTTGTCGTGAACTGGCCCTCTTTACGCTCAACCGTCACGCCCGCCCAGTTGCCCACGCGCTGGCAGGCTCCAGTCAGCTGGTTAAAAAGCGTAGTCTTGCCGGAATTAGGATTGCCAATTAAGCCAATAGTTAACTTTTTCATTTTTTAGACTCACTGAAACCGCTGGCTTGTTATCGGGATAAAGCTTCGACTTCTATTAACGCGAGGTCTTTCTTACGCAGCACCAGATTCACGCGGCGGGTTTCGATATGAACCGGATCGCCTAACGGCGCCACGCGTACGACCTGAAAGGACGAGCCTGGCAGCATGCCCAGCGACAGCAGCTTTTGCCGATAGGCCGGGCTAATTTCGCGGGTAAAACCGGTAATCTTCCATGCACTGTCTGGAGTGAATTGCATAACGCCTGATTCCACGAAAGGTTAAATTATCTACTATGGGATGATAATGAGAATAGTTTTTATCAGCAATATTAAAACTGTGACGGAATGTTGTTTGCGATATTAATTTACGGCCTTTTTGACCTTGCTCAATATTTGCTGAAATGCCTGGAAAACGAAAAGGAGAGGATTTGTTAACGGGGTGATAATTGGTGGTTTAAATATGGATGTGCAATCGGTTTCATATATTACGGCACGATATTATTATTCCCTCTCCCCTGTGGGGAGAGGGTTAGGGTGAGGGTTTAGCGTTTCTTACCCATCGCTGCCGCCAGCGCATCCATCATCGCGCTGTTGCCTGCAGGCTGGGCATCACGTCCGCGCGGTTTTGCTGCTTTCGCGGCCGGACGCTGCTGCTCGCGGCCACCGCCGTTTCCGCCACGGCGCGCGTTGGTGTCACCCGGCTGCTCGTCCAGACGCATGGTCAGGGCGATACGCTTGCGCTGCAGATCCACTTCCAGCACTTTGACCTTCACGATGTCGCCCGCTTTGACCACGGTGTGCGGGTCTTCAACGAACTTGTCGGCAAGGGAGGAGATATGGACCAGACCGTCCTGATGCACGCCGATATCCACAAACGCGCCAAAGTTGGTGACGTTTGTCACCGCGCCTTCCAGCACCATGCCGGGCAGCAGGTCGTTCATGGTTTCCACGCCGTCAGCAAAGGTCGCCGTTTTGAACTCAGGACGCGGATCGCGGCCCGGCTTTTCCAGCTCTTTGATAATGTCGGTAACGGTTGGGACACCAAATTTGTCATCGGTGAAATCAACGGCTTTCAGATTGCGCAGAGCGCTGCTGTCGCCCATGAGATCTTTCAGTGCCTGCTGGGTGGCGGCCAGAATACGCTCCACCACAGGGTACGCTTCCGGGTGAACGGTAGAGGCATCCAGCGGGTTATCGCCGTGGTTGATGCGCAGGAAGCCCGCGCACTGCTCAAAGGCTTTTGGCCCCAGACGGCTTACCTTCAGCAACTGCTGACGGTTCTGGAACTGGCCGTTCTCGTCACGCCAGGCGACGATGTTCTGCGCCATCATGCGGGTTAAGCCCGCCACGCGGGTCAGCAGCGGAACGGAGGCGGTGTTCAGGTCAACGCCGACGGCGTTAACGCAGTCTTCCACGACAGCATCCAGCTTGCGCGCCAGCTGCGTCTGGCTCACGTCGTGCTGATACTGGCCCACGCCGATGGATTTCGGGTCGATCTTCACCAGCTCCGCCAGCGGATCCTGCAGGCGGCGAGCGATAGAGACCGCACCGCGCAGGGAAACGTCCAGGTCCGGGAACTCCTGTGCCGCCAGCTCGGATGCGGAATAGACGGATGCCCCCGCTTCGCTGACGATCACTTTCTGCGCCGTCACTTTCGGGAACTGCTTCTGCACGTCGAGGTAGAAACGCTCGGTCTCACGTGAGGCCGTACCGTTGCCGATGGCAACCAGCTCGACGTTGTATTTTTCGCACAGCGCCGCCACTACCACGGCCGCTTTCGCTGCCTGGCCAGTGTGCGGATAAATGGTATCGGTCGCCACCAGCTTGCCGGTGCCGTCAACCACAGCGACTTTTACACCGGTGCGCAGACCCGGATCGAGACCCATGGTGGCGCGCAGGCCAGCAGGAGCGGCCATCAGCAGGTCGTGCAGGTTACGGGCGAAGACGTTAATCGCTTCATCTTCGGCGCGCTCGCGCACGGTGCCCATCAGCTCGGTTTCGAGGTGCATCAGCACCTTGATGCGCCAGGTCCAGCTCACCACGCCTTTGCGCCAGCTGTCCGCCGGGGCGTTGTTCAGGCGCAGGCCAAGATGGTCGATGATGATCTGCTCGCAGTGGCTCTCTTTCGGCGGCTCGTCAAACTGCGGGTCGGCGTTCAGGGAGAGCTGCAGCACGCCTTCGTTGCGGCCGCGGAACATCGCCAGCGCGCGGTGGGAAGGGGCGGTAGAGATCGGTTCGTGGTGATCGAAGTAGTCGCGGAATTTCGCGCCTTCTTCCTCTTTACCGACGACGACGGTAGAGACGATGTGGGCGTTCTTCCACAGGTAATCACGCACTTTGGCGAGCAGGGCGGCGTCTTCGGCGAAGCGCTCCATCAGAATGTAGCGTGCGCCGTCGAGGGCGGCCCTGGTGTCCGCTACGCCTTTGTCAGCGTCGATAAATTTCGCCGCTTCGGTATCCGGATCGTGGGACGGCTCGTTCCACAGCAGGTCGGCCAGCGGCTCAAGACCCGCTTCAATCGCAATCTGTCCGCGCGTGCGGCGCTTCGGTTTATACGGCAGATAGAGGTCTTCGAGTTCGGTTTTGCTCAGGGTGCCGTTGATGGCGCTTTCCAGTTCGCTGGTCAGCTTGCCCTGTTCGCCGATGGACTTAAGGATCGCCTGACGACGTTCTTCCAGTTCGCGCAGATAACCGAGACGGGTTTCCAGGTTACGCAGCTGCGTGTCATCCAGACCGCCGGTGACTTCCTTACGATAGCGCGCAATAAATGGCACGGTGTTCCCTTCATCAAGCAGGCGAACGGCAGCTTCTACCTGTTCGGCTCTGGCCTGAATATCACCCGCAATAATGCGGCAGAGCGAATCTTTCATCATGGCTTTATCATCTTGTGGGTCAAAAATCAGGGGATAGTTATACGGGCTGACACGGCAAAATGCCAGCCGGGGAGGGCGCTCTCGGACTATTTTACGTAGACGATCTCATTGACGTACCAGCTGGCTTCGCCGGCTGGGGTCTGCACGACGGCCAGATCGCCCACTTCCTTTTTCAACAGCGCGCGCGCCATCGGGGAGTCGATGGAGATGTAATCCTTACGACCAAAAATTTCATCGTAGCCGACAATGCGAAAGCGCAGGGTGTCGCCGTCGTCGTTTTCAATCTCCACCCACGCGCCGAAGAACACTTTGCCCTCCTGCTGCGGTGAGTAATCGACAATTTTGAGATTCTCGAGGCACTTCGTCAGATAGCGAACCCGGCGGTCAATTTCGCGCAGCCGCTTTTTGTTGTACTGGTAGTCAGCGTTTTCGCTGCGATCGCCCAGGCTCGCGGCCCAGGTCACTTTTTTGGTCACTTCAGGACGCTCTTCGCGCCAGAGGTAATCCATCTCTTTTTTGAGCTTCTCATACCCTTCGCGGGTGATCAGGGGCGTTTTCATGGTAAAGCCTTTGCTGCCGGTTTTCTGTCTTGCGCACAATACGTACCACACAGTGTAACAGACAGGATTAATAATGATTTATGTGATGAAATGAACAGATAAGCTGCTGTTAAATATGCTTTGTAACAATTTCGACTAGAATTTATACCAGAATTAACTGGTCGAATACGTGCACTTTTTTAGAATACGCTGTTACAAAGACTATCCGAACCTTTGGGAGTACACACAATGCAAGAGAACTACAAAATTCTGGTCGTGGATGACGACATGCGCCTGCGTGCGCTGCTGGAACGTTATCTGACCGAGCAGGGCTTCCAGGTTCGTAGCGTCGCGAACGCTGAGCAGATGGACCGTCT
Source organism: Enterobacter sp. C6 (assembly GCF_008122455.1). Classification (NCBI taxonomy): domain Bacteria; kingdom Pseudomonadati; phylum Pseudomonadota; class Gammaproteobacteria; order Enterobacterales; family Enterobacteriaceae; genus Enterobacter; species Enterobacter sp. C6. The sequence continues at coordinate 41,844 of NZ_QPFW01000242.1, read as the reverse complement.
GCTGACCCGTGAATCTTTCCACCTGATGGTTCTCGACCTGATGCTGCCTGGCGAAGACGGGCTTTCTATCTGCCGCCGTCTGCGCAGCCAGAGCAACCCGATGCCGATCATCATGGTGACGGCGAAGGGAGAAGAAGTTGACCGTATCGTGGGCCTCGAAATCGGCGCCGACGACTATATTCCAAAACCGTTTAACCCGCGTGAACTGCTGGCGCGTATTCGCGCTGTCCTTCGCCGTCAGGCTAACGAACTGCCTGGCGCGCCGTCGCAGGAAGAAGCCGTCATCGCCTTCGGCAAGTTCAAGCTGAACCTCGGTACGCGCGAGATGTTCCGTGAAGACGAGCCAATGCCGCTCACCAGCGGCGAGTTTGCGGTCCTGAAAGCGCTGGTCAGCCACCCGCGTGAACCGCTTTCCCGTGACAAGCTGATGAACCTGGCGCGCGGTCGCGAATACTCCGCAATGGAACGCTCTATTGACGTGCAGATCTCCCGCCTGCGCCGCATGGTGGAAGAAGATCCGGCGCATCCTCGTTATATTCAGACCGTATGGGGTCTGGGCTACGTGTTCGTCCCGGACGGCTCTAAAGCATGAGGCGAATGCGCTTCTCGCCGCGTAGCTCGTTTGCCCGCACCCTGTTACTGATCGTCACCCTGCTGTTCGTCAGCCTGGTGACGACCTATCTGGTGGTGCTGAACTTTGCGATCCTGCCGAGCCTCCAGCAGTTTAATAAGGTCCTGGCCTACGAAGTCCGTATGCTGATGACCGATAAACTGCAGCTGGAGGACGGCACGCAGCTCGTCGTTCCCCCGGCGTTTCGCCGTGAAATCTACCGTGAACTGGGCATTTCGCTCTACTCGAATGAAGCGGCGGAAGACGCGGGCCTGCGCTGGGCGCAGCACTATGAATTCCTCAGCCAGCAGATGGCGCAGCAGCTGGGCGGCCCGACGGAAGTGCGCGTTGAGGTCAACAAGAGCTCGCCCGTCGTCTGGCTGAAAACCTGGCTGTCACCCAATATCTGGGTGCGCGTCCCGCTGACCGAAATCCATCAGGGCGACTTCTCGCCGCTGTTCCGCTACACCCTGGCGATTATGCTGCTGGCGATAGGCGGCGCGTGGCTATTTATCCGTATACAGAACCGACCGCTGGTCGACCTGGAGCACGCTGCGCTGCAGGTCGGTAAAGGGATTATTCCTCCTCCGCTACGCGAGTATGGAGCCTCGGAAGTCCGCTCGGTGACGCGCGCGTTTAACCATATGGCGGCAGGCGTGAAGCAGCTGGCGGATGACCGTACGCTGCTGATGGCGGGCGTCAGCCATGATCTGCGCACCCCCCTGACGCGTATCCGTCTGGCGACGGAAATGATGGGAGAAGAGGACGGTTATCTTGCCGAGTCCATCAATAAGGACATCGAAGAGTGTAACGCCATCATCGAGCAGTTCATCGACTACCTGCGCACCGGTCAGGAGATGCCGATGGAGATGGCGGATCTGAACGCGGTGCTGGGTGAAGTGGTGGCGGCGGAAAGCGGCTACGAGCGCGAGATCGATACCGACCTTCAGGCTGGCGAGATCCAGGTACGTATGCACCCGCTCTCCATTAAACGCGCGGTGGCCAACATGGTGGTTAACGCGGCGCGCTACGGCAACGGCTGGATTAAGGTCAGCAGCGGCTCTGAGCTCAACCGCGCCTGGTTCCAGGTGGAAGATGACGGTCCGGGCATCAAGCCCGAGCAGCGTAAGCATCTGTTCCAGCCGTTTGTGCGCGGTGACAGCGCGCGCAGCACCAGCGGTACAGGCTTAGGCCTGGCGATTGTGCAACGTATTGTGGACAACCATAACGGGTTGCTGGAGATTGGCACCAGCGAGCGGGGTGGGTTGAGCATTCGCGCCTGGTTGCCGGTACCGGTCACGCGGGGGCAGGTGAAAGAGAGTTAAAAAAAGGGTGGCATTCGCCACCCTTTTTTACAGGTCGGGTAAGGCGAAGCCGCCACCCGACATGGACTACAGTTTTGGACCCGCATTCACCAGCGCAGCACCCGCCGGAGTATCGGTGTACTTCTCGAAGTTCTCGATAAACAGTTTCGCCAGCGATTCCGCTTTCTCACGCCACTGCTCCGGCGAACCGTACGTATTGCGCGGGTCGAGGATATGCGTATCCACACCCGGCAGCGACGTTGGGATCGCCAGGTCAAACATCGGCAGCGTGAAGGTTTCGGCGTCGTCCAGAGAACCATCCAGAATAGCGTCGATAATCGCGCGGGTATCTTTGATGGAGATACGTTTGCCGGTACCGTTCCAGCCGGTGTTCACCAGGTATGCCTGCGCGCCGGATGCCTGCATGCGTTTCACCAGCACTTCAGCGTACTGCGTCGGGTGCAGCGACAGGAAGGCCGCGCCGAAGCAGGCGGAGAAGGTTGGGGTTGGCTCCGTCACGCCGCGCTCGGTGCCCGCCAGCTTGGCGGTGAAACCGGAGAGGAAGTGGTACTGCGTCTGGCTGGCCGTCAGGCGAGACACCGGAGGCAGTACGCCGAACGCATCCGCCGTCAGGAAAATAACCTTCGTGGCATGACCCGCTTTTGACACCGGCTTCACGATATTGTCGATGTGGTAGATCGGGTAAGAGACGCGGGTGTTTTCCGTTTTCGACGCATCGTCGAAGTCGATGGAGCCGTCGGCACGCACGGTGACGTTTTCCAGCAGCGCATCGCGACGGATCGCGTGGAAGATATCCGGCTCGGCCTCTTCAGACAGGCGAATGGTCTTCGCGTAGCAGCCGCCTTCAAAGTTGAATACGCCGTCGTCATCCCAGCCGTGTTCGTCATCGCCAATCAGACGACGTTTAGGATCGGTGGACAGAGTCGTTTTCCCGGTGCCGGACAGGCCGAAGAAGACCGCCACGTCGCCTTTTTCACCGACGTTCGCCGAGCAGTGCATGGAGGCAATGCCCCGCAGCGGCAGCAGGTAGTTCATGACCGAGAACATCCCTTTCTTCATTTCGCCGCCGTACCAGGTACCGCCGATCAGCTGGATACGCTCGGTCAGGTTGAAGGCAACAAAGTTTTCGGAGTTCAGACCCTGCTCTTTCCACTGTGGGTTGGTGCATTTCGCGCCGTTCATCACGATGAAATCAGGGGTGAAGTCCTGCAGCTCTTCGTCGGTTGGACGAATAAACATGTTTTTCACGAAATGCGCCTGCCAGGCCACTTCGGTGATAAAACGTACGGAGAGACGGGTGTCGGCGTTAGCGCCGCAGAAAGCGTCGACAATAAACAAACGCTTGCCGGAAAGTTGATGGGTGACGAGCCCTTTCAGGTGCTGCCAGGTTTCCGGAGAGAGCGGTTTATTGTCGTTCTTCCCTTTGCCCTTGTCAGCCCACCACAGCGTATCGCGGGTGGTTTCGTCTCGGACGATATACTTATCTTTCGGCGAACGACCGGTAAAGATACCGGTATCGACGGCGATAGCACCAAGATTCGTCAACACACCACGCTCGTATCCTTCCAGTGCTGGATTGAGCTCTTCCTGATACAGCGTATCGTAGTCGGGGTTGTAGACGATTTCCTGGACGTCGTGAATACCATAAGCCTTGAGATCTTGCGGGGTTAAACCAGTAACACGCATATCACTGCTCCTTAGCCAATATGTACTGCCTGAAATTGTAGGGTTTTTCTGGGGTTGTTTACCGCGACGGGGCTCATAGATTCATGCATCTGGACAAAACCCTTACTAACGGAAAACGCTGCGACTCCAGTCACAGCGCAGGCGGATTATCGCAGGAATCGCTTTTTGGGTGGGGAAAATGTTCCGAAAAGGTTAAAGACTGGTGATTTTATCGGAAGGAATGTGAATGTAATCGCATACACGTAAGAAAATTACGTAAGAGTTACATAGGGAAAACGATTCAGCTTGGGTGGAGTTTTTACCCTCACCCCAGCCCTCTCCTCGAAGGGGAGAGGGTTATAGGGTGAGGGGAAAGAGGTTTAGTGAACCTGTGGATCTGCCGGGGAGGCGTTATTGCGGATCTCAGCGATATCCATTGAATTGAACACATAGTGCGTACCGCAGTAGTCACAGTGCATATCAATTTCACCGTCTTCCGCCATGATGCTGTCGATCTCTTCGTCCGGCAGGGTTTTCAGTGCGCCAGCGCAGCGTTCGCGGGAGCAGGTGCACTTAAATTCCACGGACTGCGGGTCATAAACGGTCACTTCTTCTTCGTGGTACAGACGCCACAGCACGTCAGTCGCTGACAGGTTGAACAACTCTTCCGCTTTGATGGTTTCTGTCAGCGTCGCCAGGTGCTCAAAGTCATTGGTCTGCGCGTCCTGCGCAGGCAGAACCTGCAGCAGCATACCGCCTGCAGCAGGCTGACTGTCCACTTCACCGGTGCGGATGAACAGACGCGTCGGCAGCTGTTCAGAACGCATAAAGTAATCTTCCAGGCAGGCCGCCAGGGTATCGCCTTCCAGACCCACCACGCCCTGATAGCGCTCACCTTCCTCAGGGGAGATGGTGATCACCAGGTAGCCATTACCCACCAGCGTTTTGAGGTCTGCATTTTCAGGCACGTCGCCCTGAACGCGCGCGACGCCGCGCATCTGCTGCTGGTTATTGCCGTTAATGACCGCCAGCGTCATCGGGCCGTCACCCTGCAGCTGCACGGTGATATCACCGGCAAACTTCAGCGTCGCCGTCAGCAGGCTGGTGGCAACCAGCAGTTCGCCCAACAGGGTCTTCACCGGCAGCGGGTAGTTGTGGTTTTCCAGAATCTGTTTCCAGGTTTCAGATACGGTGACCAGCTCGCCGCGCACGGCGAATTGTTCAAACAGATAGCGGTGTAATTGGTCGTGTTGGGCCATTTTCATCTCTCGTGCGGGTGAGGTTATTCAGTCTCACCGTGTTTAAATTTCATCAGGTCGCGGCGCTCTTTTTTATCCGGTCGCCGGTCCGGGTGAGGCATCGTCAGCGCGTTCATTTTGCGCGCCAGAGCGGTCTTCTCGCGCTTTTCAATGCTCTCCGCCGTCTCTTCATAAAGCAGTACGGCTTCCGTTGCGGGTCGACGTTGTTCGGTAATGGCTTTAATCACTACCGTACGTTCATCGTTGCCCTGACGCAGCGTTAAGGTGGCATTCAGCTCAACCAGCTTGCTCGGTTTGCTGCGCTGGCCGTTGTAATGCACTTTTCCGCCGTCAACCATCTCGCGGGCAAGGGCGCGTGTTTTATAAAAACGCGCAGCCCACAGCCATTTATCCAGTCTTACCCCGTCAGAGGGTTTTTCTTTCATGGCGTCTCCTTCACGGTCAGTGAGGGGATCATCTGGCGATAGTCGTTCAGTCCAGGGTGGCGCAGATAGCTTTTTTCAGCCAGGCCAGAGTCAGGATTGGTAACGCCCAAACAGTAGCGGATGCCAAACTTTGCCGCGGAATCCAGAATGGGCTCGCTGTCATCAATGAACAGCGTACGTTCTGGCTGCAAACCCGTCTCTTCCTTCACCGCATGCCACAACCGCTGATCCTCTTTCGGATAACCAAATGTGTGGGTGGAAAGTAATAAATCAAGGTGCGACGCCAGACCCGTATGCTCCAGCTTCACCGCCAGATTATGTGGATGCGCGTTGGTCAGTAAAATACGGCGCTTGCCGCTTGCTTTCAGCGCATCCAGGAACGGAACCGTATCCTCGCGCAATACGGCGCGTGGACCCTGGGCGGTCGTCATGGCACAAATATCCAGACCGAGGCGATCGCTCCAGTAGTCAAGACAGTACCAGTTTAGCGTATGTTGGACCGCGCTATATTGCGAACGAATGAATGCCTGCGCTTCTGCCGGGGAGATCCCCTGCTGCTCGCCATAGGTTTCAGGAACCAGCGTTTGCCAGAAATAGTTATCAAAGGCGAGATCGAGCAGCGTGCCGTCCATATCCAGCAGAACGGTATCAACCTCCTGCCAGGCGATATCAAGGTGCATAAGGGGGAACTCCAGCCAGAAGAAACGTGCGCGACAGGGTAGCACATCTTGTCGCGCAACGACGTTATCAGATCAGGCTCTCAGAGGAGGGGATCAGCTTAGGATTGAGGCAGTTTTCGTAATATTGCTGGATCTCGGCAAGCCGGGTGCGCGAGCGCTGGTAGCGGCGCAGGGCCATAAAGCCGTTCCAGAAAATGGCAATCAGCATTGCGGTCATCAGCAGAGAGGTGCCGATGTAACGCCATAGCCCTGCGCTATCCGGCATCCGGTGCAGGCCGATATGGCGAGTGCCGTTGGCGTCGGTGTAAAGGCTTGTGACGATCCCTTCGGCACTGAACGGCGTTTGCATCAGCATCTGCGCCAGGCGCTGGAATTGGCTCCACTGCTCCTGCGCCGGGTAGTCGTAAAGCGCAACCTGCGGGTAAGGCTGATCGACCAGGTCGCTGCCCTCATCGCTGACAATCACAAACCCACCCGGTGCCGGGCTGTTCAGCGCCTGAGCCGCACGGGTGGTCTCGCGCATCATGAACGGCGAGGTGGAGGTGGCGACCAGGTTATCCAGCGATTCAGCGCTCACCGGACGCAGCAGCACGTTAACACCGTCCAGTCGTCCCGCTTCGGCGCGTTTCACCAGCGAGTCCCAGTCTTTACTGTTACCCAGGTTTACCAGGGCGTTTTTAAGACGTATGCACTCATCCTGAGAGGAGCATAAATCCTGCGTTTTCAGGACGATGTCACCAAAATCATCCAGCAGAACCATGCCTGATTTTTGAATGGCAGAGCGCAGCGCGGGGCTGACGCGCGAGTCATCGTCCGTTTTCGGGTGCAGCTGGCGGTTCACCGTCTGGGTAAGGGCCGTGGCTTTATTCACCACTTCGGATTCCGGCAGCGGCAGCGGCGGAGCGTCGTTCCAGATAATTTGCGAGCAGTCGAACGGCATAAACGGCGAATTCTGGCGGGTGTTCCACGCCCCCGGGGTGTGAATATTACACATCCCGGTACCCTTCAGGCGCAGCGTGTCCCCCACGCGCACACCGGCTTCATCCAGCTTGTTGACGCTGGTCGCTTCGATGGTTTGCGCCCCTTTGATCCACGACAGGGTGAATTTGATGGGCATATCCAGCGGCACGAAAAGCAGCAGCATGACTAAGACCAGCGCCGCGCCTCCGGCAATGACCGTGCTGCGAAGCCAGTGCTGAAGCGGGAAATTTTTCACTTCATCATGCAGGGATAAGAAGCGCCCCTGACGCACAACGTGTCGGTCAAGGTAGATATCAATATCCGTTTTCTGACCCAGGTCCTGCGCAATCCACGGTTGCCAGTGGCGCGGGTAGATCAGGTCGATAATACCGAGCGAAATATTATTGAGATGTTCCTGATCGTTTTCACCGAACAGGCCCCAGCGCTTTGGCGTACCGCGCAGGCAGTGGATCTCGCGCAACGAGGTTTTGGCCGGTGGGGCAAAGAGACCCCAAAGCCCGGCCGCCAGCAGCAGCACCGCGCCTCCCGCCAGCCAGGGGACAAACACATCCGGCGTCAACAGGCAGACAAAAAAGAGCAGGAAGGCGGAGACGATCAGAAGCGCTTCACGAATGCCGTCCGGGCGGCTCAGGGCGTACTCTTCATGGGTTTCCTGGCGAATATTCAGCAGTTCGATCTGCTCAGTCTCTTCGCCACGAATGGAAGCCTGCGTTGAACTCGCACGCTCCAGCGCAAAACGCGGGGCTTCCTGAAGGTATTCATTCAGCGTGTGGCCGTTAAGCGAAATAACCAGGGGCAACGAATCGGTGTGAATCAGCTCAACGCTGTTTTCGTCATTAATGTATTGCTCCCAGGACGGAGGGAGATGCACTTCGACGGAATCCAGGTAATAGCGCCATTTGTTGGGGTCATCAGTGGTGATGCCATAGCGCGTGATGGAGCGCGTCACGCAGAGCACGGTATCACTTTGCGCATTGAGCTTTAGCGCGACGGGGGCGGCGGTAGCTCCCGTTGGCCCAGGCGTGAGCTGAGAACGGTTCAGGATTTCGAGATAGTTTTCAACTGCATCGCGCTCGTCTTGCGTGAGTTTACGCGTGGTCGCGCCCGCAAATGCATTTAAAAAGGGCAGACGATAACGGCGCTGTACGCGGCGCCTGTACATCCACCCTGCAACCAATGCGCCGGCCAGCATAGCAGCGAGAACAATCAAAATGGTGCTCATGCTTTCCCCATCTTACTTATCTTACAGGTGTAGTCAGTAGCACCTTTACATTGAATGAGTGTCTGTGGTTGGCTATCGGCAAGTATGGAGTCGAACTTGAGCATTCTGAAGCGCATCCCAGTGACCGGTGATGATAGCAAAGCCTGTTATGGCGCGATATCAGCAAATTCCTGGAAACATTTCAACCTCTTGACATTTGTTTTGAATTGAGGATTGATTCCTGCTACGTTGCACAAATGTAAATACAGAACAATTGACATTGCCGAAACCGTGCGGCGTATCGCACAATAACCCCAGTTCTCACTGCTAAGACCCATCACGATGAGCAAACCACTACAAAAACCCACCATTCTGAATGTTGAAACTGTCGCCAAATCGCGGCTGTTTAATGTTGAAAGTGTGGACCTGGAGTTCAGCAACGGTGTGCGTCGCGTTTATGAACGTATGCGCCCCTCGTCGCGCGAAGCGGTGATGATTATTCCCATTATCGACGATCATCTGATTTTGATCCGCGAATACGCTGTGGGAACGGAATCTTACGAGCTTGGGTTCTCGAAAGGGCTTATCGATCCGGGTGAAACCGTCTTTGAAGCGGCAAACCGCGAGCTGAAAGAAGAGGTCGGTTTCGGGGCGAATGAGCTTTCATTCCTGAAAAAACTGAGCATGGCGCCGTCTTATTTTTCCAGCAAAATGAATATTGTGGTCGCTGAAGATCTCTATCCTGAATCGCTGGAAGGGGATGAGCCGGAGCCGCTGCCGCAGGTTCGCTGGCCGCTGGCGCACCTGATGGATCTGCTGGAAGACCCTGACTTTAATGAGGCTCGCAATGTGAGCGCACTGTTCCTGGTACGGGAGTGGTTGAAGGGGCAGGGGCGACTGTAGGCCATAAAAAAGCCGGGTGGCGGCTTCGCCTTACCCGGCCTACGATGCTTTGCCCGGTTTTTACCGGGCATTTTTATTTTTAGAACAGCTCGTGCGTTTCGCCGTTATCGATGATCTCTGTACCCACCTCGTGCACCGCCTGTGTGGTTGGCTGCGTGCCCTCAATGAAATACTCTTCGCGACTGTTACCGCCGTTGGCGAGCTGGCCCGTGCTGCGGTCGATATTGACCGTCACCACGCCCGGCGGTGGCGTCAGCGGCTGCTCCGGCACGCCTTCAAGAACGGACTTCATGTAGGCGTCCCAGGCCGGCTGCGCGCTCTTCGCTCCGCCTTCGTAGCCGGAAATCTGATCCTTAATCGCGCCGGAGGCCGTGGTACGCCCTAAATCGCGGCGGTGATCGTCGAAGCCGATCCAGACCGATGTCACCACGCCCGGCCCGTAACCGGAGAACCACGCGTCTTTCGAGCTGTTGGTTGTCCCCGTTTTACCGCCGATATCATGGCGCTGCAAATCACGTCCTGCACGCCAGCCGGTACCCTGCCAGCCCGGTTCACCGAAGATGTTGGTGTTCAGCGCGCTTTTGATCAGGAACGACAGCGGCGTGTTGATCACATGCGGGGCATACTGCTGCGCACCGGTCTGCGCCACCAGCGCCTGGTTCGCCTGTTCCAGCTGCGGCTGCGGCACAACGCCGTTCTGCTGCTCCTGCGACACGGCCGGGTCTTCCATGTCCTTGTTTTCAAGCACGTCGGATTTCGGCGTATTGCCATAAATGACTGGAATATCGCAGTCAGGGCAGGCAATTTTCGGCTTCGCTTCAAACAGCACGCCACCCTGGTCGTTCTCGATCTTGCTGATGAAGTACGGATCAATCAGGAAGCCGCCGTTGGCCATCACCGAGTACCCGCGTGCAACCTGAAGCGGCGTAAAGGAGGCTGAGCCCAACGCCAGCGACTCGGTGCGAACGATATTCTGCGCCGGGAAGCCGAAGCGCTGCAGATACTCTGCGGCATAGTCGACGCCCATCGCGCGCATGGCGCGTACCATCACCACGTTTTTCGACTGTCCCAGGCCCTGACGAAGACGAATAGGACCGGCATACTCCGCAGGGGAGTTCTTCGGCTGCCAGTCGGAACCGGCACCGGCATCCCAGCGGGAAATTGGCACGTCGTTAAGGATGCTGGCGAGGGTCAAGCCCTTATCCATCGCTGCCGTGTAGAGGAACGGTTTGATATTGGAACCGACCTGACGCAGCGCCTGGGTGGCGCGGTTAAATTTGCTCTGGTTGAAATCAAACCCGCCGACCAGGGCCAGGATGGCGCCGTTCTGCGGGTTGATAGAGACCAGGGCCGAGTTGACGTCCGGCACCTGCGCCAGCCACCAGGATTCACCTACCTTGCGCACCCAGATTTGCTGCCCGGTTTGTACCGCGTCGGTCACTTTACGCGGCGTGGCGCCCTGCAGCGTATCCGAGCGGTACGGACGCGCCCAGCGGATACCGTCCATACGCAGGGAGACGGAGGTACCGTCCGCAAGCGTCGCAACGGCCTCCTGAGGATCGGCCTGTGTCACCACGGCAGGAAGGAGCGGACCGTAGGTTGGCAGCGCCTTCAGCGTACTGGTGATTTTTTTGCTGTCCCACGCGCTTTCGCCCACTTTCCACAGCACGTTTGACGGGCCGCGATAGCCGTGACGCATATCGTAGTCCATCACGTTGTTGCGTACCGCTTCCTGCGCCGCCTGCTGAACTTTGCGGGTGACGGTGGTGTACACGCGATAGCCATCTTCATAGGCCTTGTCGCCATAACGATTCACCATCTCCTGGCGAACCATCTCGGTCAGGTAAGGGGAGGCGAAGGCGATCTCAGGGGCGTGGTAGTTAGCGTCAATGACATCGTTACGCGCCTGCTCGTACTCGCTCTGGCTGATGTAGCCTTCGCTCAGCATACGTGACAGGACGACGTTCCGACGCGCGGTGGCGCGATCGAGCGAGTAGAGCGGGTTAAACGTGGACGGCGCTTTTGGCAGACCGGCAATGGTTGCCATTTCGCTTAAGGTGAGTTGCTCAACAGGCTTACCGAAGTACACCTGTGCGGCAGCCCCCACGCCATAGGCGCGGTAGCCCAGGTAGATTTTGTTGAGGTACAGCTCAAGGATTTCGTCTTTGCTCAGCAGCTGTTCAATACGGATCGCAAGGAACACCTCTTTGATCTTACGTATCAGCGTCTTTTCAGGGCTGAGGAAGAAGTTACGCGCCAGCTGCTGCGTAATGGTACTCGCTCCCTGAGAGGCGTGACCAGAGAACAGCGCAATGCTCGCGGCGCGGAAAATCCCCACAGGATCGACACCGTGGTGCTCGTAAAAACGGCTGTCCTCCGTGGCGATAAAGGCTTTCACCATCACGGGGGGAATTTGGTTTAAGGTCAGCGGAATACGACGCTTCTCGCCATACTGCGCCATGAGCTCGCCATCGGCGCTATAGACTTGCATCGGGATCTGGAGTCGCACATCGCGAAGCGTGGCGACATCAGGTAGCTGTGGCTCAATATATTTGTACAAACCGTAAATCGAGCCTGCTCCCAGCAGAATGCAACAGACTGCAAGGATGAATAAATACTTTACGAACTTCACCGGAGATTTCCCATTTGGTTTCACTTGGGCAGTTTCTAAACAATCGCGCGGTAGTATAAAGGCAAGCCTGATTCATTGATATAGCCGTCAGGGTGACGGGCGATAAGGAGATCGTGAAGCATGGCTTTCAAAACATGGCAAACGGGCATTCATATTCAACAGGATAGGGTACTGATCGTCGCACTGGCCCGGGAGAAGTCCGGCTGGTGTTTGCGGCGCTGGTGGGCAATCCCGCTGGCTGAAGGCATCATTCGTGACGGCAAAATTTATCAGCCAGAACAGCTGGTTGATGCGTTACGCGACTGGCGAAAAACGCTGCCGCACTACCACCGGGCGTTCCTCTCTTTCCCGACAGCCCGCACCCTGCAGCGGTCGCTTGCCCGCCCGACCGTTGCGCTGCGCGACAGCGAGCAGCTCTCATGGCTTGGCGCCGCGCTCGCCCGCGAACTGGAGATGTCTGCCGATACGCTCTGTTTCGATTACGTGCAGGATACGTTCAGCAATACCTTTCAGGTGACAGCCGCACAAAACAACGAGGTCGACACCCTTCTGGCGCTGGCGAAGGCGCTGCGTTTGCGGCTGATGACCATTACGCCGGATGCCAGCGCTCTGGCGAATCTTCTTCCTGCGGTGACACCAGCGAAGTGCATCGCCTGGCGGGACGAGCGGCAGTGGCTCTGGGCGATGCGCCACCAGTGGGGACGACGCTTTACCACAGAAGCAGACAATGTGGCTGAGCTGTCGGCGCTGCTGGCGCTTGGTCCGGATGACATCGCGCTGTTTGATAGCCGACGTGACCCGTGGGAAATCCTTGAGCGCTGCCATGCCCCGCTGCCGGACTGCGGCGCTGATTATACCGTTGCGCTGGCGCTGGCCATGAGCGAGGTGCCCGGATGAGCATCATGAACTTTCTGCCCTGGCGTCAGCAGCGACGCGCGCGATGCCTGCGTTTCTGGGGCGCAATGTGTGTCGGTACCGTACTGTTAATCTTCATGGCCATTTTCTGTCTGCGGATGAACCCTCTTATGAGGCTGCACGCGCTGCAAACGGATCTGACGGGCATGCAGGCCGTGCAGCATGTGCTTCTCTCCCGGCAGAGACTCGCCTCACAGGCGCAGCTGCCAGCGAAGGAAATTCAACGACGTGCATGGCAACCGGTGCTGGAAGCCCTTTCCCGCACCATTCCGGCACAGGTCTGGCTGACAGAGCTGCGCTATCAGCCTCCTGCTCTGATGCTGAGCGGGTATGCCATAACCCTGCCGGCCCTGTCTGCTCTGCGCGATGCGCTTGGCCAAATAGCGGGTTTTACGCCAGGGACGGCGGGTGAGCTTCGGCGGGACAGCCAGGGGCGCTGGATGTTCACCCTTCAGCTTAAAAGCGAGGGGTAACGCGTGGATACCCTGTTAGAACGCTGGTGCGAAAGCCGTCCCTGGTATCGGGTGCTCTTCTGGTGTCTGGGGAGTCTCCTGGCAGGACTGGCCGCGTGGGGCACCTTGCTCAGACCGGTAGAGAGGCAGTGTGCTGAACGACAGCGCCAGCTGATTCAGGACACGAGAGCTAACGCAGCGTTATGGCCTGCGGTCAGAAAGGTGCCGTTTCGTCCGGAAACGCCGGAATCACGGGAGATGATATCTTTTTCCCCGCTCGATTTTCAGGGTGATAACACGACGCTGGTTCACTGGAAGCCGCTGCAGAACGGAGGGGAACTGATGCTGGAGGTTGAGTGGCAGGCGCTTCCGGCGCTTTTTTCCCGGCTGGCGCAGCGGGATGTGCAGATCGCCGCTTTTGCGATTTCGCCACAAGGTACGGCGTTGCGCCTGCGGCTGGAGCTGGCACATGCGAAATAGCGCGCGATATTTGCTGGTTTGCTCAGCGCTGCTATTGACCGGCATGCGCGATCCGTTTCACCCGCCGGACGATCCCTGCGCCATTGGCGAGCTGGCGCAGTGGCACTATCGCGGCATGGTGGGAGGACAGCAGGCTATCGGCATTTTACAGGATGGGCAAAAGCGCTGGTACCGGCTGAAAACGCATGAGCGCTTCCCGGCAGGCTGGACGATAACAGCCATCAATGCAACGGAACTGGTTGTTGATGTGGGTGACACATGTGAACCAGAAAAATGGACGTGGCAACGAGAAGGAACGGATAAGAATGAATTTACGGATAATGCTGTGGCTGCTGGCGTTCAGCCATCCGCTGTGGGCCGCCGCGCCAAAACCGGTCACGCTGGTGGTGGATGACGTTCCTGTGGTCCAGGTGTTACAGGCCCTGGTCGCACATGAGAACCGTAATCTGGTGGTCTCGCCTGATGTCAACGGCACGATTTCGCTCAACCTGACGCACGTCCCCTGGCGGCAGGCGTTACGGACGGTAGTCTCCAGTGCCGGACTTGTCCTGCGCGAGGACGCGGGCATTTTTTACGTGCATACCGCCGCCTGGCAGCGTGAACAGCAGGAACGTTCAGAACAGGAGCGGGCGCGTCGACAGCTTGATGCGCCGCTGGTGTCTCACACTATCCCTTTTTCCTATGCCGATGCCGGAGAGCTGCAAAAAGCCGCGGAAAAACTCCTGAGCCCGAAGGGGAGTTTATCTGTCGACAAACGCACCAACCGCCTGCTGATCCGGGATAACCAGACGGTGGTGGAGACGCTGCAGCGCTGGGCCGCTCAGATGGATATTCCCGTCGAACAGGTCGAGCTGGCGGCGCACATTGTGACCATTAATGAAAAAAGCCTGCGTGAGCTGGGAGTGAAGTGGAATCTCGCCGACGCCACCGACGCGGGCAAGGTTGGCCAGCTCACCACGCTTGGCAGCGATCTTTCCGTCGCCAGCGCCACCAGCCACGTGGGTTTTAACATCGGACGGATCAATGGTCGGCTGCTGGATCTGGAGCTCTCTGCGCTGGAGCAAAAACAGCAGGTCGATATCATCGCCAGCCCGCGGCTGCTGGCCTCGCATATGCAGCCGGCCAGTATCAAGCAGGGGAGTGAGATCCCGTATCAGGTCTCAAGCGGTGAAAGCGGCGCCACCTCCGTTGAGTTTAAGGAAGCGGTATTAGGGATGGAGGTCACGCCGGTGGTGTTACCGGGAGGGCGCGTGCGCCTGAAATTGCACATCAGCGAAAATATGCCGGGACAGGTTCTGCAGCAGGCGGACGGCGAAACGCTGGCGATCGACAAACAGGAGATAGAAACCCAGGTGGAGGTAAAAAGTGGAGAAACGCTGGCGTTGGGCGGAATTTTTTCGCAGAAGAACAAAACCGGCAGTGACAGCGTACCGGGGCTGGGAAAAATCCCCTGGCTTGGTCAGCTTTTTCGCCATGACGGGAAAGACAACGAACGGCGGGAGTTAGTGGTGTTTATTACACCACGTCTGGTCGGTATTCGCTGACGGGTAACGATCCCCGCAATGAATTTGCATTCAGTTTGTTGCAGATGTTTGACGTGGGGCATGAATTAGCATACAAGGAGTACCGATTTGAGTTGGACTTACGTCTTATTACCTTATGCGCCCGGCGCGGTGATTTAATCAGTTGCCAAACAAGCCGGAGTATTGAGATAATTTTTAGTCTGACTCTCGCTCTATTGCATATGAGGTTTCAGTTCATGTCCTGCTACGCCGGGTGTCTGCGCAGCGGGGATTACCATTAACGAATAGTCTTAGTAGTACCGATAAAATGGCAGAGAAACGCAATATCTTTCTGGTTGGGCCTATGGGTGCCGGCAAAAGCACTATTGGGCGTCAGTTAGCTCAACAACTCAATATGGAATTTTACGATTCTGATCAAGAGATTGAGAAACGAACCGGAGCTGATGTGGGCTGGGTTTTCGACGTAGAAGGCGAAGAAGGTTTCCGTGACCGAGAAGAAAAAGTGATCAACGAACTCACGGAAAAACAGGGCATCGTTCTGGCAACAGGCGGCGGCTCTGTGAAATCTCGCGAAACCCGCAACCGTCTCTCCGCCCGTGGCGTAGTGGTCTATCTTGAGACGACTATCGAGAAACAGCTGGCACGTACGCAGCGCGATAAAAAGCGCCCGCTGCTGCAGGTTGAAACGCCACCACGCGAAGTTCTGGAAGCGTTGGCCGATGAACGCAATCCGCTGTATGAAGAGATTGCCGATGTGACCATTCGTACTGACGACCAGAGCGCTAAAGTGGTTGCAAACCAGATTATTCATATGCTGGAAAGCAACTGATTCTGGCTTTATATACACTCGCCTGCGGGTAAAAGCATTAAAGGTGGATGTCGCGTCATGGAGAGGATTACAGTTACTCTCGGGGAACGTAGTTACCCTATCACCATCGCGGCTGGTTTGTTTAACGACCCAGCTTCCTTTTTACCACTGAAAGCGGGTGATCAGGCGATGCTGGTCACCAATGAGACGCTGGCTCCGCTTTATCTCGACCGCGTACGCCACCTGCTTGAGCAGGCGGGCGTAAAAGTCGACAGTGTGATTCTCCCCGATGGCGAGCAGTATAAAAGCCTGACGGTACTGGATACCGTCTTTACCGCATTGCTGCAAAAACCACACGGTCGCGATACAACACTGCTTGCCCTGGGCGGCGGTGTTGTGGGCGATCTGACCGGTTTTGCGGCCGCAAGCTATCAACGTGGCGTCCGTTTTATTCAAATCCCGACCACGTTGCTGTCCCAGGTCGACTCCTCTGTCGGTGGCAAAACGGCAGTCAACCATCCGCTCGGTAAAAACATGATTGGCGCCTTCTACCAGCCCGCATCGGTGGTGGTGGATCTCGACTGTCTGAAAACGCTGCCGAAGCGCGAGCTGGCTTCTGGTCTGGCGGAAGTGATCAAATACGGCATTATTCTGGATGGCGAGTTCTTTAGCTGGCTTGAAGAGAATATGGATGCGCTGCTGGGCCTGGATGAGGCTAAACTGGCATACTGCATTCGTCGTTGCTGTGAGCTGAAAGCAGAAGTTGTTGCCGCAGACGAGCGTGAAACGGGCTTACGTGCTTTACTGAATCTTGGGCATACGTTTGGTCACGCGATTGAAGCCGAAATGGGCTACGGTAACTGGCTGCACGGTGAAGCCGTTGCGGCCGGCATGGTGATGGCGGCTCGCACCTCCGAACGTCTCGGGCAGTTCAAGCCGGAAGAGACGGCACGCATTATTGCGCTGCTTGAGCGTGCAGGTTTGCCGGTGACCGGGCCGCAGGAGATGTCGGCGCAAGCGTATTTACCCCACATGATGCGCGATAAAAAAGTATTGGCAGGTGAGATGCGTCTTGTACTCCCGCTTGCAATAGGGAAGAGTGAAGTACGCGGCGGAGTGCCGCACGATGTCGTTCTTGGCGCTATCGCTGACTGTCAGCAGGCGTAACAACTAGAAAGGTCAGGCCACTGTCGCAGGTGGTCGTTTAGCTTCAGGTGAAATGCAAAGTCGTTGGCATAAGCCTTTGAGTGGGGTGTTAAATGGATGAATTCAAACCAGAAGACGAGCTGAAACCCGATCCCAGCGATCGTCGTACTGGTCGTTCTCGTCAATCTTCAGAACGTGATAACGAGCCGCAGATCAACTTTGACGATGTTGATCTGGATGCAGACGATCGTCGCCCTTCGCGCAGCCGCAACGCGCACGAAGAGCGAGCAGAAGAGGATTATGAGTCCGAAGAAGATTCAATGGACGAACAGCCTGTAGAGCGTCGCCCGCGTAAACGTAAAAAAGCCGCTGCGCCTAAACCGGCGTCCCGCCAGTACATCATGATGGGCCTTGGCGTTCTGGTGCTTGTGCTGCTGATTGTCGGCATTGGCTCCGCGCTTAAAGCACCGTCAACGAACTCAACCGAGCAAACGGCTTCCGCTGAGAAGAGCATCAACCTGTCCGGTAACGATGCGTCCAATCAGGCGAATGGTGCGCAGCCTGCTCCGGGTACCACTTCCGCAGAGCAGACCGCAGGGAACACCGCAGCGCCGCAGGATGTTTCTCTGCCGCCTGTTTCTTCAACCCCTGCTCAGGGTCAGGCACCTGCTACGCCTGAAGGCCAGCAGCGCGTAGAAGTTCAGGGAGACCTGAACAATGCGTTGACGCAGCCGCAGAACCAGCAGCAGGTTGATAACGTCGTGGTTAACTCTACGTTGCCAACTGAACCTGCAACCGTTGCCCCGGTTCGCGGTGGTAACGCTCAGCCGCAAGCGGCCGCGACGGAAACCAAGCCGCGCCAGACGCAGACTGCGACACGTCCTGAACGCAAGCAGGCGGTGATTGAGCCTAAGCGTGAAACCAAACCTCAGGCAGTCGTTAAAGCGCCTGAAGTGAAAGCCGTACCGGCACAGCCGAAACACACCGAAACGGCCGCGGTGAGCGAGCCAGCTAAAGCGCCCGTCACGCAGACTGCGCCGAAAGCCACGGCGACCACCACGGCACCGGCTGCCACAGCTGCGCCTGCAGCAACGGCTCCAGCAGCCACGGCAACAGCCTCCAGCAGCGCAGCAGGTAAAACTGCAGGTAACGTTGGCTCGCTGAAGTCTGCGCCATCCAGCAACTACACGCTGCAGCTGAGCAGTTCGTCTAACTATGACAACCTCAACAGCTGGGCGAAGAAATCAAATCTGAAAAACTACGTTGTTTATCAGACGACCCGTAACGGTCAGCCGTGGTATGTGCTGGTGAGCGGTGTTTATTCGTCCAAAGATGAAGCAAAACGTGCCGTAGCGGCGCTGCCAGCTGATGTTCAGGCGAAAAACCCATGGGCGAAGCCGATTCATCAGGTTCAGGCCGATCTGAAGTAATGTTTAAAGCGCAGGATGCTGTCGGAGCTTTCTCCACAGCTGGAGAAGGTGTAATCAGTTAGTCAGCATGAAAAAAAATCGCGCTTTTCTGAAATGGGCAGGGGGGAAATACCCCCTGCTCGATGATATTAAAAAGCACCTGCCTAAAGGCGAGTGTCTTATCGAACCTTTCGTGGGTGCAGGATCGGTGTTCCTCAACACCGATTTTTCTCGTTATATCCTGGCGGATATCAACAGCGACCTTATCAGCCTCTATAACATCGTTAAGCTGCGTACCGATGAGTATGTCGCCGAGGCGCGCAAACTGTTTACGCCCGAGAACAATAACCCGGACGTTTACTACCAGTACCGCGCGGAGTTTAACCAGAGCCAGGACCCGTTCCGCAGAGCCCTGCTGTTCCTCTACCTCAACCGACATGGTTACAACGGCCTGTGCCGGTATAACCTGCGCGGGGAATTTAACGTGCCTTTTGGCCGCTATAAGCGCCCGTATTTTCCGCAGGACGAGCTGTATCACTTTGCCGAAAAAGCGCAGAACGCAGAGTTTCATTGCCTCTCCTATGAAGAGTGTATGGAACTGGCAGGCGTAAACTCGGTGGTTTACTGTGACCCGCCTTACGCGCCGCTGTCTGCGACGGCGAACTTCACCGCCTATCACACCAACAGCTTCAGCCCGGCCGAACAGGCTCGTCTGGCTGAGATGGCGGAAAAGCTGGTCAGCAAAAGAATTCCGGTGTTAATTTCGAATCACGATACCCCTGATACGCGCGAATGGTACAAAGCCGCGAAGCATTTTCAGGTCAAAGTGCGGCGTAGCATTAGCAGCAACGGCGGCACACGTAAAAAGGTGGACGAACTTCTGGCTCTTTATCGCCCCTGAGCCGTTTTGCCCGCCGGTAAACACATTTCAAGGAGAAGCGGATGAAACAGTTTTTGATTGCTCCCTCAATTCTGTCGGCCGATTTTGCCCGTCTGGGTGAAGATACCGCCAAAGCTCTCGCGGCTGGCGCAGATGTCGTCCATTTCGACGTGATGGATAACCACTACGTTCCGAATCTGACCATTGGTCCAATGGTGCTCAAGGCATTGCGTAACTATGGCATTACCGCGCCGATCGACGTTCACCTGATGGTGAAGCCTGTTGACCGCATCGTGCCTGACTTCGCCGCGGCGGGTGCCAGCATCATCACTTTCCATCCGGAAGCCTCTGAACACGTCGACCGCACGCTGCAGCTGATCAAAGAGAACGGCTGTAAAGCGGGTCTGGTGTTTAACCCGGCCACGCCGCTGAGCTATCTCGACTATGTCATGGACAAGCTGGACGTGATCCTGCTGATGTCCGTTAACCCGGGCTTTGGCGGCCAGTCGTTTATCCCCCACACGCTGGATAAGCTGCGTGAAGTTCGCCGTCGTATTGACGAGTCAGGCTACGATATTCGTCTGGAAGTGGACGGCGGTGTGAAAGTGAATAACATTGGTGAAATTGCGGCAGCGGGCGCGGATATGTTTGTTGCCGGTTCAGCCATTTTCGACCAACCGGATTACAAAAAAGTCATTGATGAAATGCGCCGCGAGCTGGCGAAGGTAAGTCATGGATAAATTACAGGCTATTCGGGGTGTGGCATTCGACCTCGACGGTACGCTGGTCGACAGCGCGCCGGGCTTAACGAGCGCCGTAGATCAGGCGCTGTACGCACTTGAGCTGCCCGTTGCAGGTGAAGAACGCGTGGTAACGTGGATTGGCAACGGCGCCGATGTTCTGATGGAGCGTGCGCTGACGTGGGCTCGCCAGGAGCGTGCGTCGCAGCGTTCCGCCCAGGGTAAACCGAGCGTCGATCACGCTGACATTCCTAAGGATGAGCAGCTGCGTATTCTGCGCAAACTGTTCGATCGTTTCTACGAAGAGACCGTCGAGGAGGGCAGTTTCCTGTTCCCGGACGTTCAGGAAACGCTGAGCGCGCTGCACGCGAAGGGCATCCCGCTGGGGCTGGTGACCAACAAGCCAACCCCGTTCGTTGCACCTCTGCTGGAAGCGCTCGATATCGCGAAGTATTTCTCCGTGATTGTGGGCGGCGATGACGTGCAGAACAAAAAGCCGCATCCGGAACCGCT
Organism: Enterobacter sp. C6; assembly: GCF_008122455.1. Taxonomy (NCBI): domain Bacteria; kingdom Pseudomonadati; phylum Pseudomonadota; class Gammaproteobacteria; order Enterobacterales; family Enterobacteriaceae; genus Enterobacter; species Enterobacter sp. C6. The sequence continues at coordinate 21,297 of NZ_QPFW01000242.1, read as the reverse complement.
TTTGCTGGTGGCAGGAAAATTATCCTTAACGCCTGCGGAGCTGCTCTTTGTCGGGGATTCGCGCAATGATATTCTGGCTGCCCGAGCGGCAGGGTGTCCTTCCGTCGGATTAACCTATGGCTACAACTACGGTGAGGCCATCACGCTAAGTGAGCCGGATGTGGTCTTCGACCACTTCAAAGATTTGTTGCCCGCACTCGGGCTTTCGCACAGTGAACATCAGGAATTGAATAATGACTAAGCCCATCGTTTTTAGTGGCGCACAGCCTTCAGGTGAATTGACCATTGGTAACTACATGGGTGCGTTACGTCAGTGGGTCAGCATGCAGGATGACTACCATTGCATCTACTGCATCGTCGATCTCCATGCGATTACCGCGCGTCAGGATCCTGAGAAGCTGCGCAAAGCCACTCTCGATACGCTGGCGCTGTACCTTGCCTGCGGCATCGATCCTGAGAAAAGCACCATCTTCGTTCAGTCTCACGTGCCGGAGCACGCGCAGCTGGGCTGGGCGCTGAACTGCTACACCTATTTCGGCGAGCTGAGCCGCATGACCCAGTTCAAGGATAAATCCGCGCGCTACTCTGAAAACATCAACGCCGGTCTGTTTGACTATCCGGTGCTGATGGCGGCAGACATCCTGCTGTATCAAACCAACCAGGTGCCGGTGGGTGAAGACCAGAAGCAGCATCTTGAGCTGAGCCGCGATATCGCCCAGCGCTTTAACGCGATCTACGGTGATGTGTTCAAAGTGCCAGAGCCGTTTATTCCAAAATCCGGTGCGCGCGTGATGTCGCTGCTGGAGCCGACCAAAAAGATGTCCAAGTCTGACGATAACCGCAACAACGTTATCGGCCTGCTGGAAGATCCGAAATCCGTCGTCAAAAAGCTCAAGCGCGCGGTCACCGACTCCGACGAGCCGCCTGTTGTGCGCTACGACGTGCAGAACAAAGCGGGCGTCTCCAACCTGCTGGATATCCTCTCCGGCGTGACCGGCCAGAGCATTCCTGAGCTGGAACAGCACTTCGAAGGCAAGATGTACGGCCACCTGAAAGGTGAAGTGGCAGACGCCGTTTCCGGGATGCTGACTGAGCTGCAGGAGCGCTATAACCGCTATCGCAATGACGAAGCCTTCCTGCAGAAGGTGATGAAAGAGGGCGCGGAAAAAGCCAGCGCGCGCGCGTCCGAAACCCTGAAAGCGGTATACAACGCGATTGGGTTTGTGGGTAAACCTTAAGTAAAAGCAAAACGGTAACCACGTTACCGTTTTTAGGGTTTGTTCCCTCTCCCTGTGGGAGAGGGTCAGGGTGAGGGCATCAGGCCGCACTTCTCTAAACAAAAAAACCGGGACATCCCGGTTTTTTTACGCCTGTAAAACGTTTACTGCTGCGCCGCCGGGCCGCAACCACCGATGATCTTCGAAATGGAGATCGCCGGGTGCAGCAGATAATCGTAGCTGCAGTTATTTTTGGTGTTCTGTACGTGACCGGTGCAGGCAGTCAGCGTCGATAACAGGCCAACCAGAATGGCGGCTTTTGCCAGTTTGAACATACGCATTCCTTGTCTTAAAAACGAAAATTGGATGTAACTCAATGGAATAAAGGGAAAAGTTCCACTTCGGGGCGGTATGTTATCGACAGCGGTAAGAGGGGAGTAGTCCGCTTAAGGACTACTCCGGAAAGGAAGAATATGCGTTAGTGATTCGAGAACCAGTTCAGCCTGTCGCGCAGTTCAGCCACACGACCCACCACAATCAGCGCCGGGCTTTCAACCTGCTGCGCCAGCTCACCGAGCTGCGTCAGTACACCATTTACCACGCGCTGCTTGATGGACGTACCGTTTTCCACCAGCGCGACGGGCATATCCGCATTCATACCGTGCTCCAGCAGCTTCGCCTGAATCGTGGCGGCCTGATTGAGCCCCATGTAGAACACCAGCGTCTGCTTTTCGGCGGCCAGATTATGCCAGTCCAGCTCGCTGCCGGTCTTCAGGTGGCCCGTCACCAGACGCACGCTCTGGGCGTAATCCCGGTGGGTCAGCGGAATGCCAGAGTACGCTGAGCAGCCGGATGCTGCCGTAATGCCCGGCACGACGGAGAACGGAATGCCCGCGTCGCACAGGGTTTCCAGCTCCTCGCCGCCGCGACCAAAGATAAACGGATCGCCGCCCTTAAGGCGCACTACGCGTTTACCTTTCTGCGCCTCGCGCAGCAGGATCTGGTTAATCTCCTCCTGCGGCACGCAGTGGTAGCCCGCCCGTTTGCCCACGAAGACGCGGTCGGCGTCGCGACGGACCAGATTCATGATGTCATCAGAAACCAGACGGTCGTACACCACGATATCCGCCTGCTGGATCTGCTGTAGCCCTTTCAGCGTCAGCAAACCCGCATCTCCAGGGCCTGCGCCTACCAGCACCACTTCACCGCGATGGTCCAGCGGTTCACTCAGCAGCTGTTCGGTCGTCTCTTCAACGGCTTTGGTGTCCTGATTCGCCAGCGACTGCGCCAGCCTGTCGTTCACAAAGAATTTTTCCCAGAAGCGGCGGCGCTCGCCCACTGTCGAGAAGGTTTGCTTCACGCGGGAGCGGAGTTGCCCGGCATAATGCGCAATCTGACCAAGATGCTGGGGCAACAGGGCTTCCAGTTTTTCCCGCAGCAGACGCGCGAGAACCGGTGAACGTCCCCCGGACGATACCGCAATCATCAGCGGCGAGCGGTCGATAATCGACGGCATGATAAAGCTGGCCTCTTTCGGCGCATCCACCACGTTGCAGAAGATACGGCGCGCTTCGCAGGCATCGCTCACGCGCTGGTTCACTTCATCGTCATCCGTCGCGGCAATGGTCAGCCAGCAGGTATCCAGCAGGGATTCATTAAACGCACCCTGTTCCAGCGTAAGCATCCCTTCCTGCGCCCAGACCTCAAACTGGGGGGCAAAGGAAAGGGCGTTAACGGTCAGTCGGGCGCCAGCCTCTAACAGCAGGCGCGCTTTGCGTTCAGCCACGTCGCCGCCGCCCACGAGCAGGCAGTCGCGGTTGCGTAATTGACAAAAAATCGGCAGGTGATCCACGACGTTACCTCGCAGCATTCATGGAGGGGGTAAGAATTGACGTCAGGATAACAGCAGGGATCGCACAGAACATACGACTTTCCTGCCGTTATCCCTAAAAGGGCGGGGGATTAGCCTTTCAGCTGCACCTTACCGTCCTTCACGCGGACGTCGTAGTGCTTCACAGAGCGGCTCTCATCTTCCATGCAATACCCGTCGCTTAAGCGGAAACGCTGCTTTTTCAACGGGCTGGCGACCCACAGTTCACCCTGGTGCTCGGCAATCAGTCCGCGGGAGAGCACGCTGGCCTCGAAGAACGGGTCGATATTGCTGATAGCAAAGACCTGTTCATCGTGACGAGGGCGGAAAATCGCGACCTGCTCGTTGCCCAGCAGCGCACAGACGCCGGTGGCGGGGAGAATGTCGTTAATATTGCAGATGTTTACCCACTGGCTCATGCGTTTTCCTCCACCAGCGTGACCGGAATACGTTCATACGGCGTCGCCGGACGATGCTGTTCGCGCTCCGGCACAACCTGTACGTTCGGGTCGCGCTGGGTGCTGTTGATAAAGTGTTTGAAGCGCGTCTGTGCCGCCGGGGTGTTGACGGTTTCCGTCCACTCGCAGATCACCGCCTCGCGCAGGCGCGCCATCTCCGCTTCCAGATGTTCGTTCAGGCCCAGCTTGTCGTCGATGATGACCGATTTCAGGTAGTCGATGCCGCCCTCGAGGTTATCGAGCCAGGAGGCGGTACGGGTCAGCTTATCGGCGGTACGGATGTAGAACATCATGAAGCGGTCGAGATACTGAATCAGCGTGTCGCGATCGAGATCCGCCGCCAGCAGGTCCGCATGGCGCGGTTTCATCCCGCCGTTGCCGCACACATACAGGTTCCAGCCTTTCTCGGTGGCAATAATACCCACGTCTTTACCCTGCGCTTCCGCACATTCGCGGGTGCAGCCGGAGACACCAAACTTCATTTTGTGCGGGGTACGGATGCCTTTGTAGCGGTTTTCCAGCTCCACGCCGAAGCCCACGCTGTCGCCGACGCCGTAGCGACACCAGGTGCTGCCCACGCAGGTTTTCGCCATGCGCAGCGCTTTGGCGTACGCGTGGCCGGTTTCGAAGCCCGCTTCAATCAGCTGACGCCAGATTTCCGGCAGATCGTCCTTCTGCGCGCCGAACAGGCCGATACGCTGGGAGCCGGTAATTTTGGTGTAAAGGTTAAATTCACGTGCGATACGGCCCACCGCGACCAGCCCTTCCGGCGTAATTTCACCACCGGCCGAGCGTGGAATCACGGAGTAGGTGCCGTCTTTCTGGATGTTGGCCAGGAAGTTGTCGTTGGTGTCCTGCAGCGGCGTGTGCTCCGGCTTGAGCACGTATTCGTTCCAGCAGGAGGCCAGCAGGGAGCCGACGGTCGGCTTACATACTTCACAGCCGTAGCCCTGGCCGTGCTTCGCCAGCAGTTCATCGAAGGACTTGATGCCTTCCACACGGATCAGGTGGTACAGCTCCTGGCGAGAATACGTGAAATGCTCGCACAGGTTGTTGTTCACTTCGATGCCCTGTTTCGCCAGCTCGGCGTTCAGCACCTGCGTGACCAGCGGAATACAGCCGCCGCAGCCGGTACCGGCTTTGGTTTCCGCTTTCAGCGCCGCAACGGTGTGGCAGCCTTTGTTGATGGCAGAGATCAGCATGCCTTTGGTGACGTCGAAACAGGAGCAAATCTGCGCGCTGTCCGGCAGTTTATCTACGCCGATGGACGGCTTGCCGCTGGAGGCGTGCGCCGGGAGGATCAGCGCGTCCGGGTTTTCCGGCAGTTCGATGGCGTTGAGCACCAGCTGGAGCAGATTACCGAAGTCGCTGGTGTCGCCCACCAGCACCGCGCCGAGCAGGGTTTTGTTGTCCTGGCTGACGATGAGTCGTTTGTAGACCTCTTTGCTTTCGTCGAGATAGACATAGCTGCGGGAATTCGGGGTGCGGCCGTGCGCATCGCCAATACCGCCTACGTCCACGCCCAGCAGCTTCAGCTTGGCGCTCATGTCTGCGCCAGTAAACGCGTTTTCGCTGCCGAGGATATGGTCCACGGCGACCTGCGCCATTTTGTAGCCCGGCGCCACCAGACCGTATACGCGGTTGTTCCAGCTGGCGCATTCGCCGATAGCGTAGATATCCGGATCGGAGGTCTGGCAGGCGTCGTTAATCATGATCCCGCCGCGCTGCGCTACGGCCAGCCCGCACTGGGTCGCCAGCTTGTCGCGCGGACGAATACCGGTGGAGAAGACGATGAAGTCCACTTCCAGCTCGCTGCCGTCGGCAAAGCGCATGGTTTTGCGTGCTTCGGTGCCTTCCTGGACAATCTCTTTGGTGTTCTTGCTGGTGTGAACCTTCACGCCCATGCTCTCGATTTTACGACGCAGCTGGTCACCGCCCATGTGGTCCAGCTGTTCGGCCATCAGCATCGGGGCAAATTCGATGACGTGGGTTTCAACGCCGAGGTTTTTCAGCGCGCCAGCCGCTTCCAGGCCCAGCAGACCGCCGCCGACCACCGCACCGCGCTTGCTGCGGCGTGCGCAGGACTCAATGGCGTTGAGGTCTTCAATGGTACGGTAGACGAAGCAATCCTGCGTTTCCGAGCCTTTAATCGGCGGGATCCACGGATAGGAGCCCGTCGCCATGATCAGCTTGTCGTAAAAAACCGTACGCCCGGCGCTGGAGTGGATCACTTTTTCCTGACGGTTGATGGTGATAGCGCGTTCGCCCACCAGCACCTTTACGCCATGCTTCTCGTAGAAACCTTCCCGCACCAGAGAGAGCTCTTCGGCGGTATGATGGGAGAAGTAGGAAGAGAGGTGCACACGGTCGTACGCCTTGCGGGGTTCTTCACAGAACACGGTAATATCGAACTGCTCAGCATCGGCTTTATCGAGAAGATCCTCGATAAAGCGGTGGCCGACCATGCCGTTACCGATGATAGCGAGTCTGACTTTGCTCATTATTGCCTCGATTTCTTTTCTATTATTGCCTACCTTAACGATTCAGCAGGGGCGCTTATTGATGCAAATCAAATACGTCTTCGCCTACTCCTTAGGTGGTATATAACTGATTTGTCAGGATTTTTATAAGTATTGGAAATCGAAGGCTTTTCGTGTTCGTTGAATTTGTGTACAACTCAGGGGCGATTTTGCAAAAAACGATACGCCTGAATATCAGCGGCGTTTTTTAGGGGAAAGGTATGTCTACAGCACCGTTATGGCTTGTTCAGAATGTTCGTTTACCGGGTCGGGAAGGGCTGTGGCAGCTCGCCATTGAGAACGGGCGATTTGGTGACATCACCCCGATGGACGACACCCATGCCGAAAGTTATGAAGTACTGAATGCGCGCGGTGGGCTGGCTATTCCGCCGTTCATCGAGCCGCACATCCATCTTGATACCACCCAGACGGCGGGTGAGCCGAACTGGAACCAGTCCGGCACGCTGTTCGAAGGCATCGAGCGCTGGGCCGAGCGCAAGGCGTTGCTCAGTCATGAGGACGTTAAAGCGCGCGCCTGGAAAACGCTGAAGTGGCAAATTGCCAACGGCATTCAGTTTGTTCGCACCCATGTGGATGTCTCCGACCCGACGCTGACCGCCCTGAAGGCGATGCTGGAGGTGAAGCAGGAGGTGGCGCCGTGGGTAACGCTGCAAATCGTCGCGTTCCCGCAGGAAGGTATTCTCTCTTATCCGAACGGCGCGGCGCTGCTGGAAGAGGCGTTAAAGCTGGGCGCCGACGTGGTTGGGGCGATCCCACACTTCGAATTTACCCGGGAATATGGCGTCCAGTCGCTGCACATCGCTTTCGAGCTGGCGAAGAAGTATGACCGTCCGCTGGATATTCACTGCGACGAAATTGACGACGAACAGTCGCGGTTTGTCGAGACGGTGGCCGCGCTGGCGTATGAGGCCGGTATTGGGCCGCGCGTGACGGCCAGCCACACCACCGCCATGCACTCCTATAACGGCGCTTACACCTCGCGGCTCTTCCGCCTGCTGAAAATGTCGGGGATTAACTTCGTCGCGAACCCGCTGGTCAACATCCACCTGCAGGGGCGCTTTGATGACTATCCGAAGCGTCGCGGCATCACCCGGGTGAAAGAGCTGCAGGAGGCGGGCATTAACGTCTGCTTCGGTCACGACGACGTCTTCGACCCGTGGTACCCGCTCGGCACCGGCAACATGCTGCAGGTGCTGCATATGGGGCTGCACGTCTGTCAGATGATGGGCTACCCGCAAATCGACAGCGGCCTGAATCTCATCACCCACAACAGCGCCCGGACCTTTGGCCTGAGCGATTACGGCATTGAAACGGGAAACCCGGCAAACCTGATTATTCTGCCTGCGGAGAGCGGGTTTGAAGCGGTGCGCTGTCAGGTGCCGGTGCGCTGGTCGATTCGTCAGGGGCGCGTGATCGCTACGACCCAGCTGGCGCAGACCTGGATCCAGATGGATACCGGAGGAGAAGAGGTAAGTTTCGCCAGAAACAGCCCCTCTGCCTAATGCAAAGGGGCGCAGGGTTTAGTGCGATGCCGCTGCCGCGTTGTGCTGGCGGTGGCGGGTAACAAAGCCCAGGATGAAGCACATGATGAACACCACGGCGTACAGACCGTTCGCGGTATGCAGCGCGGCCAGCGGGCCGCTGTGGGCAACGATCGGGCCCGTCACCACGAAGGTCAGCATGGTGCCGATGGTGCCACAGGTCAGAACGAAGTTAACCAGCTTCGGCGAGGCCACTTTGGTCTGCAGGGAGCCCAGGGTGATGATCGAGGTGTAGATCGCGCTGGAGAAGAAGCCCAGGGTCAGAATGAACCACGGCATATGTTCCGGGGAGCCGTTGATGAACAGGTACATCAGCACGGTCGCCAGGCCTGCCAGCACGGTCAGAATGCGCTGCAGGTCGAAGAAGCGCAGGATGAAGCTAAACGCCCACATGCCGAACATGTAAGACATCCAGAAATCGCTCACCAGTTGACCCGCATCGTTCAGGCTCATGCCCAGACCTTTGGCGTATTCCGGTACCCAGGAGATAAAGCCCAGCTGGCCCAGGATGTAGCACAGTGCGGCGATGGAGAGGAACAGCACGCCGATTCCCCACTTTTCTTTCGCAACGGGCTCTGCGGTGGTTTGCGCTTTCTTGCCCAGCACCGGGAACTCGCAGCCGAAGGTCAGAATAAAGATCGCCACGTAGACCAGACCAATGCAGGCATAGACCCAGTACCACTCGATGCTGCGCGCCAGCAGAACGGCCGCGACCATCGGGAAAATCATTCCGGCCATGCTGAAGAAGGAGTCGGTAAACAGCAGGCGCGCGCCGCGCTGGCGGCCTTCATACATATGGGTAATCAGGAACGTACCGATCGACATGGTGATCCCGCTGACCAGACCAAGCACGAACATGGCGGCGGAGAACAGCGCGATGCTGTGGCTTAGCATCAGGCCAGCCACGGCGGCGACCATCAGCACAAAGCCAAAACGCAGCTGGGTTTTCAGCGGGACGATTTCCATCAGCCAGGCATTCAGGAAGATAGAGATCAGGATCCCTGCGTTGAGGAAGGTGAAGGTATTACTCATGCTGGAAACGGGCAGCTGGAAGTAGTCTGCGATATTTCCCATCACCATCCCGGTGACGATCACCAACGCGCCGGTCAGGGCGTAGGAGAAGAAGCTGATCCATGTGAGCTTGATGCGATTGCTGTTAGTCATGTCTGGCCTGTTCAGAAAAAGAAAAGCGCCCAGGGGGCGCTGAGAGCGGGCAGATTTTAGACATTAAAGTGATCCATTCATATCTTTTAAGAGAAATAAGAAGTTCATTGCAGGTTTTTATGTGATCTTGATCACACAAAAAGGCGCTAAAGCCAACCGTTTGCGCGGTTACAACTGTTTCAATTTCGTAAAATTAGGTAAAAGGCTGGTCTCCGTTCATACTGCTCTTTAGAATCAAGCCATTCGCTTTTTATACTGCGCTTTGTTAAGGAATTCTCATGCTCAAATCAACACTGGCGGCTGTCGCAGCTGTGTTTGCTCTTTCTGCCGTTTCCCCTGCTGCGCTGGCAGCCAAAGGGGACCCTCACGTTCTGCTGACCACCTCCGCCGGGAACATTGAGCTGGAACTGAATAGCCAGAAAGCTCCGGTTTCTGTGAAAAACTTCCTCGACTACGTGAACAGTGGTTTCTATAACAACACCACCTTCCACCGCGTGATCCCTGGCTTTATGGTGCAGGGCGGCGGCTTCAACGAGCAGATGCAGCAGAAGCAGCCGAACCCGCCTATTAAAAACGAAGCGGACAACGGCCTGCTGAACAAGCGCGGCACCATCTCCATGGCGCGTACCGCAGACAAAGATAGCGCGACCAGCCAGTTCTTCCTCAACGTGGCGGATAACGCCTTCCTCGACCACGGTCAGCGTGACTTCGGCTATGCGGTGTTCGGTAAAATCGTGAAAGGGATGGACGTGGCTGACAAGATTTCTCAGGTGCCTACTCACGACGTCGGTCCGTATCAGAATGTGCCGTCAAAACCGGTGGTTATCCTCTCCGCAAAAGTTCTGCCGTAATTCTTCTGAACGCGGGCTCTCCTGCCCGCGTGATGTCGCCCTCCCTGCGAAAGCGCGTTTTGCTGCTTATACTTGTGGCAAACGGACTATTCAGGGAGGCGTTAAGTGAAAAAACTCACCGACAAGCAAAAATCCCGTCTCTGGGAACAGCAGCGTAACGTCAATTTACAGGCCAGTTGTCTCCTTGAAAAAGGTAATGGTCCCTCGGAACCCCACATTGAGACGCTGGAGCTTGGGCCTTCCGCGCCTGGGTTGCCCCATCTGTGCCTTATTCATCGTCATTTGTACCGCAGCGAGATGAAGCGGGCAGGCGAACTCCGTACCGAGGATATTTTTAAAGGTGATATTCCGTTCTGCCATTTCGAATACATCGAAAAGATGGGTAACGAGCTGATGGCGGCGCTGGAAAGCGAAAAATATCTTGTGGGTCTTGAGAAAGCGGCGTTTGTTGACCGGGTTAGCCACTATTACTGCGAAATCAACATGCTGCATCCCTTCATGCGCGGCAACGGTATTGCCCAACGCGTGTTCTTCGAGCAATTGGCGTTCCATGCAGGCTACGCGCTGGACTGGCGCGATATCGATCCCGAGCAGTGGGTGGCGGCTAACCGCAGCGGCGCAACGGGTGATTTATCCGCGCTGAACGCTATCTTTGCCAAAGTAGTGAGCGAAGCGCGGGAATCTGAGTAGAATAGGGCGGCATTTTTTTCGGGAGCCGCCATGATTCTGCTGATTGATAACTACGATTCCTTCACCTGGAACCTTTACCAGTATTTTTGCGAACTGGGTGCCGAGGTGGTTGTTCGTCGCAACGACGAGATCGATCTCGCCGATATCGAGACGCTGGCTCCACAGAAAATCGTGATTTCTCCGGGGCCGTGTACGCCCTCGGAGTCGGGTATTTCTCTGGATGTGATCCAGCACTATGCCGGCAGGCTGCCGATCCTGGGCGTCTGTCTGGGCCATCAGGCGATTGCCCAGGCGTTTGGTGCCACCATCGTGCGCGCCGCCAAAGTGATGCACGGTAAAACCTCGCCGGTCACCCACACGGGCACCGGAGTGTTCACGGGGCTCAATAATCCGTTAACCGTGACGCGCTACCATTCCCTGGTCATTGACCCGTCGACGCTGCCCGGCTGCTTTGAGGTGACGGCCTGGAGCGATACGCAGGAGATCATGGGGATTCGTCACCGTGAATGGGACCTCGAAGGCGTGCAGTTTCACCCGGAAAGCATCCTCAGCGAGCAGGGCCATGCGCTGCTGGCAAATTTCCTCCATCGCTGAATAACTGTTGCCTTGCTGTGATTTTTTATGCATATTTTGTGATTATATTTTCACAGTCAATGTGACATAAAATGGATGGGCATGACATGGCAACTGAACAACCAGCAATTACCCGCGCGACATTTGATGAAGTGATCCTGCCGATTTATGCACCGGCTGAGTTTATCCCGGTGAAGGGAAAGGGCAGCCGCGTCTGGGATCAGCAGGGTAAAGAGTATGTGGATTTCGCGGGCGGTATTGCGGTCACGGCGCTGGGTCATTGCCATCCCGCGCTGGTGGAGGCGCTAAAAACCCAGGGCGAAACCCTGTGGCACACCAGCAACGTGTTCACCAACGAACCGGCGCTGCGCCTGGGACGTAAGATCATCGATGCCACCTTCGCCGAGCGCGTGCTGTTTATGAACTCCGGCACCGAGGCCAACGAAACCGCCTTTAAGCTGGCGCGCTACTACGCGACAACGCGCCACAGCCCGTACAAAACCAAAATCATCGCCTTCCACAATGCCTTCCACGGACGCTCCTTCTTTACCGTCTCCGTTGGCGGCCAGCCGAAGTATTCCGACGGGTTTGGCCCGAAACCGGCCGACATCGTCCACGTGCCGTTTAACGATCTGCACGCGGTGAAAGCGGTGATGGACGACCATACCTGCGCGGTAGTCGTTGAGCCGATCCAGGGTGAAGGCGGCGTGACGGCGGCAACCCCGGAATTCCTGAAAGGGCTGCGCGAACTGTGCGACGAACATCAGGCGCTGCTGGTCTTTGATGAAGTGCAGTGCGGAATGGGACGTACCGGGGACCTGTTCGCGTATATGCACTACGGCGTGACGCCGGATATTCTGACCAGCGCGAAAGCGCTCGGCGGCGGTTTCCCGGTGAGTGCGGTCCTGACGACGCAGGAGATCGCCTCCGCGTTCCACGTCGGTTCTCATGGCTCAACCTACGGCGGTAACCCGCTGGCGAGCGCCGTGGCGGGTGCCGCGTTCGACATCATCAACACGCCAGAGGTGTTGAACGGCGTCAACGCGAAGCGCGAGCTGTTCGTAAAACACCTGCAAAAGATTGACGAGCAGTTCGACGTGTTCAGCGAGATACGTGGGATGGGGCTGCTGATTGGCGCTGAGCTGAAGCCGCAGTATAATGGCCGCGCGCGCGACTTCCTGCACGCCGCCGCTCGCGAAGGGGTGATGGTGCTGAACGCCGGGCCGGACGTGATGCGCTTTGCACCGTCGCTGGTGGTTGAAGACAAAGACATCGAAGAAGGATTAATCCGCTTTGCCGCCGCGGTCGCGAAGATCGTAAAAGGTTAATACGCCGTCCGCTTCAACCTGCGGGTTAGCCAAATCCCGTGATGCGGACGCTGACGCCATGCCACCGACGAAATGGTGTGCATGGTGTTCAGATGCCCCAGTACGCGCTGCAAATGCTGCTCCAGGGTGCTCATTGGCCCGTGGGTTAACGTTTCCGGCGCTTCCAGAATGTTCGAATCTCCCGACTCACCCGGCGAGTCATATTCCAGACGCTGCTGACACCGCTGCAACGCAATTTCACACGACTGCAAATAGCGCTGCGCCAGATCCGGCGTGAGCATCGTGTGCTCGCGCGCCAGCGTGGTCATGGCGTTAATGTGCTCGACGATAAACTGGCTGTGCGTCACCCAGAGCTTCATGTCTGCCAGATAGTGCGAGTTAAAGCCCGGCTCCTGCATCGCCTGGTTGAGCGAGTTGAACAGGGCGTTGTGCGCCTGGTTGACCTTCATGCGCTGATAAGCCAGCGGAGAGGGCTGCGGGTCGTCGCTCAGGATCAGGCGAATGGCCTGCTGGTCGGCTTCCAGCGCGTCGTGGGCGTTCTGGCGCAGCAGTCCACTTTGCCACTGCGGCCACAGCCAGACCATGCCGCCAAAGGCAATCAGACAGCCGATCAGGGTATCAATCAGCCTGGCAACAATAAACTGTTCGCCATTGAGCGTGAGCAGCTGCAGGGTATATACCGCCGTCACCGTAAAGCCCACCATCGCCCAGCCGTAGTTTTTGCGGATAATCAGGTAGCTCACCAGCGTGATCGCCAGCATGCCTGCCAGAGTATAGCCTTCCGGCACGTGGAAGTGCAGCGTCACGCCCGCGATGATCAGCCCGGCCATCGTTCCGCCAGCCCGATGCAGAATACGCACCCGCGTGGCGCCATAGCCGTTCTGGGTGACAAACAGCACGGTCATTAAGATCCAGTAGGGTTTCGGCAGATGCAGCGCCATGCCCATCAGGCTGGCGGTACTGAGCATCACGCTAATTCGTGCGGCGTTGCGCAGGGCGGACGATTTAAGAGAAAGATAGCTTTTGAGCGCGGGCAATAGCGGCAGCCGTTTCTGCTTATCCGCCATCAGGTCGCGGGGATAAAGCGGGCGCTGCGTGCGCAACACGCGGGCGATACGGCTGAAGTGCCAGGCGGCAAACTGGCCGACGGGGTTATCCGGATGCTGACGAGCGATTTTCTCCAGCGCGCCCAGTTGCTTATCCATGTTAAAGCGCGTCGGGTAGCGGTGATAGAGAATATCATCGGCCAGCACGCGCAGGCGTGCGGACACCGTCTGCGCGTTCCAGCGGATCACCGCTTCGGCGTGGCTGCGCTCGACCAGCTTTTGCACCTCCTGCGGGTGGTGCAGGCTCACGGAGATATGCTCCTGCAGATCCAGCCCGACCTGGAAGGTGCGCAGCAGCCGTTTGTACTCGTGGTTCTTGTTGGCGGCGAGCATATGCAGCTGCTGATAGCACTGGCTTATCAGATCCACCACCTTTTGCTGGCGCGTCAGCAGGGGCGGTAAGGATTTTTCCGGATCGGTATGCTGGGTCAGCAGGGTGTATTTGGCTTCGCAGTAATCCGCAAGCTGCACGTAGAGCAGGCTCAGGGATTCACGCAGCGGCTGCTCCCGCCACAGCCAGAACCAGAACCAGTTAAATAGGCCGTACCATAATGTCCCCAGGGCGTAGATCAGCAGCGGCTCCCACACCGGCATATTCCCGGCGAGGCTCAGCGTGAAAATGGCCGCAATCAGCGACGCGGGAAGCAAGCGGGCGTGCAGCGAACTGATTTCCGCCGTGACGCCGAGGGTCATCGCCAGCACGGTCAGGATCAGCGGCAGCGGGATATCCCGAGCCAGTAAAAGCTGTACGGCGAGGCTACAGCCCGCAAACAGGCAGCCGCCGATAATCAGGCGTTTGAAAAAGCGCTTATGCGGCGTGTCCAGACCGGCGATGTTGCAGCAGGCAGGCACGAGGGAAAACAGCAGACCTTGCTGAAGATGTCCGAGGATCAGGCCTATGGCCACGGGAAGACACAACACCAGCGTTTGTCGCAGTGCGTAGTTAACTTCCGGGTGATAGATCAGCCTGCGCCACATGGGGAGTAGAGACAAAAACGGCGTGACACCTTGCGGTGGCACGCCGTTTAAGCGGAATTAACGCGTTCCGTAAACCACGATGGTTTTACCGTGGGCGGAGATCAGGTTTTGATCTTCCAGCATTTTCAGGATACGGCCCACTGTTTCACGGGAGCAACCGACGATCTGACCAATTTCCTGACGGGTAATTTTAATTTGCATGCCGTCCGGGTGGGTCATGGCGTCTGGCTGTTTCGCCAGGTTCAGCAGGGTCTGTGCGATACGGCCAGTCACGTCCAGGAAGGCGAGGTTGCCCACTTTCTCTGAGGTGACCTGCAGACGGCGCGCCATCTGGGAAGAAAGACGCATCAGGATGTCAGGGTTAACCTGAATCAGCTGACGGAACTTCTTGTAAGAAATTTCAGCCACTTCACATGCTGTCTTTGCACGAACCCAGGCGCTACGTTCCTGGCCCTCTTCAAACAGGCCCAGTTCACCGATGAAATCGCCCTGGTTCAGATAAGAAAGGATCATCTCTTTCCCTTCTTCATCTTTGATCAGCACTGCCACCGAGCCTTTAACGATGTAATACAACGTTTCCGCTTTTTCACCCTGGTGAATCAGCGTGCTCTTTGATGGGTACTTATGAATGTGGCAATGAGACAAGAACCATTCGAGAGTCGGGTCTGTTTGCGGTTTGCCAAGCACCATGCGCTGTTATCCTCTGTTATAAGCTGTCACCAGAGTCATCAGATGCATCCGGACTCTGGGGTTGCAATCGAATTCTTACCCATACCCTGGGAAGTCGGCTACCGTAACGTTTCGCAGCCAGTAAAGTTTGATGTCCTCTGCATACATGTGTAACGTCAATGTATTACTGTAGCATCCAGAGTGTTTTAGCATAGCTTTCGCCGCGTGTCTCCTGGTGTCTCGCTTCAGCATGATGCAGGTCGCCTTCCATTGCGAGAAATGTAACGCACGCGTAATCTGTCACCAAAAATGCAACGTTGGAGTTTAAGAATATGCAAGCGCGCGTGAAATGGGTTGAAGGTTTAACGTTCCTGGGCGAGTCCGCGTCAGGACACCAGATTTTGATGGACGGTAACTCCGGCGATAAAGCGCCAAGCCCAATGGAAATGGTGCTGATGGCGGCAGGGGGATGCAGCGCCATTGACGTGGTGTCGATTCTGCAAAAAGGTCGTCATGACGTGACGGATTGTGAGGTTAAACTCACGTCAGAACGTCGCGAAGAGGCGCCACGCCTGTTCACCCATATTAATCTGCACTTTGTGGTCACCGGTAAAGAGTTGAAAGACGCAGCGGTCTCGCGTGCGGTGGACCTGTCTGCGGAGAAGTACTGCTCTGTGGCGTTAATGCTGGAGAAAGCGGTAAAAATCACGCATTCGTATGAAGTGATCGAGGCTTAATTATTGGGGCATCGTGCGTGTTGATGCCCTCACCCTAACCCTCTCCCACAGGGAGAGGGAACATGTTCACGCAATCTGCTTCCCTTCCATCAGTCGCTCCACCAGCGGCGTCATGATGAGCTCCATCGCCAGCCCCATTTTTCCGCCCGGCACGACTAACGTATTCATGTGCGAAATAAACGAGCCCTGCAGCATGGCCAGTAGCCAGGGGTAATCAATGCCTTCGAGATTGCGGAAATGGATCACCACAAAGCTCTCATCCAGGGATGGGATACTTTTGGCCGCGAACGGGTTGGAGGTATCCACCGTCGGCACGCGCTGGAAGTTGATATGGGTGCGGGAGAACTGCGGCGTCAGGAAGTTGATGTAATCTTCCATGGAGCGCACCACCGAGTCCATCACCGCCTCTCGCGAATGGCCGCGCTCGCTCATGTCGCGCGTCAGCTTCTGGATCCACTCCAGGTTAACGATAGGGACCACGCCGACCAGCAGATCCACGTGGCGCGCCACGTCGTGTTGAGGGGTGACCACGCCACCGTGCAATCCTTCGTAAAACAGTACGTCGGTGGGTTCCGGCAGCGGTTGCCACGGGGTGAACGTCCCCGGCACCTGATTCCAGGGAACGGCTTCATCATAGGTATGCAGATACTTGCGGGACTGCCCTTTGCCGCTCTGACCGTACTCTATAAAGGTTTGTTCCAGCAGGCCGAAGTCATTGGCTTCCGGGCCGAAATAGCTGATGTGTTTACCCAGATCGCGCGCTTTACGGATGGCCATATCCATCTCCGGACGCGTGTAGCGGTGAAAGCTGTCGCCTTCGACCTCCGCCGCACGAAGATTCAGCTGGGCGAAAATCTTGCGAAAGGCGAGGCTGGTGGTGGTGGTTCCCGCACCACTCGACCCCGTAACGGCAATAACCGGATGTCTGGCAGACATAGCAACTCCCTGACTGAAAAGGGTGGAAGATCAGCCGTGAAACGCGTTGCGGGGCATGATATTGACCGTCTCATGCAGTTCTGACCACACCAGCACCACGTCGCCGCTTTTCAGCTGGCGCTTAACATCGTTGACCTTTTGCTCAAGCGAGCGTTCCTGTTCACCATAATCGGTGCCTTCGCGTAATACAAAGCTTTCAATCAGATTATCGAGCGTTTCGGGAGCCAGATCCTGCCAGGGAATAATCATTTTGCACCGTCCAGATAAGGGGTTAGCCAGTCAGGAATACGCGTCTCAAGCCACATTTTCGGGCGGCGCAGCGTACCGCCGATAAACCCGACGTGGCCGCCGTGCTCGGTCAACTGATAGTGAACGTTGTCGGGCAGGAATTCCTGAGCGGGGATCGAGTGATGATCCATAAACGGGTCATCTTTGGCATGAATGATCAGCGTCGGCTGCGTGATCTTGCTGAGCAGCGGCATGGCGCTGCACTGACGATAATAGTCAATCGCATCGGCGAAGCCGTGGATTTTCGCGGTGATCAGGTCGTCGAACTCGCGAATACGGCGCACCTTTTTCAGCTGACGCAGGCTGACCGGCAGGGTATCCGGATAGGCTTTCAGCTTACGCGCCGCGTTGGCCTTCAGCAGGTTGAGCAGGTAGCGCTGATAGACGCGGGAAAAGCCTTTATCCATGTGGTAGCTGCACTGCTCCAGCATAAACGGTGCGGAGACAATGACGGCGGCATCCAGCGGGACGGTTTCACCCTCTTTGGCTAGCAGGCAGGCCAGCATATTGCCGCCCAGCGAGTAGCCCACCGCGGCGGTCGGCACGGTGCCAAAGTTGTCCCGTAGCCAGTGTAAAAACCACGTTCCGTCTTCGGTTTCACCCGAGTGATAAATGCGTTTCTGACGATTCGGTTCGCCGCTGCAGCCGCGAAAATGCATCACCACGCCGAGCCAGCCGCGCGCTTTTGCCGCCTCAATTAACCCATGTGCATACGGGCTGTGCAGGCTGCCTTCCAGACCGTGAAAGACCACCAGACGCGGCTTATGGCGGGCCTGCTCCGGCGCTTCGCTCCAGGCGAGATCCAGAAAATCACCGTCTGGCAGGTCAAGCCGCTGCCAGTGTGGGGTGAACTGAACCTTGCGGCGGATCAGTCGCGGCAGCATGGTCTGCAAATGGCGATTGGCCACGCCGCGCATAGGCACGAACTCAGTGCTGTCTTCGGCCGCAATGTCGAAGTCTGATGGAATGATTTGGGTCATAAGGGCGATGCTGATTCTTGTCAGAAATTTACGGTACTTTCCGAATTGTACCCCGTTTAGCCTGGTTTTCCGAAACATGAACTGATCCCGATCACAAATCTTTACCTTGATTATTACTCTCAGGCTAATGATTCCACTCTACGCTTAATTGATGCCTTTCTCACCAGAGCGCACACTTTACTCAACGTTAAGCAAATCAAAATGATTAGCTGAATCAGGAGGTTAATAATGTTATCTGGGCAAACACCCACCCGGCAATGGAACACGCGACGCAGCGAAAAAGCGCGTCGCCTGGCGTCCGTACCGGTGCAGGGCAAGGTACTGCCAACCGGCGATCTTGTCGCCATGCTGGAAAAATTAATCGCGCCTGGCGACAAGGTCGTTCTGGAAGGTAACAACCAGAAGCAGGCGGATTTCCTTTCCCGCGCGCTGGCCGAAGTGAATCCGCAAATTGTCCACGACCTGCATATGATCATGCCGAGCGTCGGCCGCAGCGAGCATCTGGATATCTTCGAGAAAGGCATCGCCCGCAAGCTGGATTTCTCCTTCTCCGGGACGCAGAGCCTGCGAATCTCCCAGCTGCTGGAAGACGGTCAGCTCGAAATCGGCGCAATTCACACCTACATCGAACTTTACTCACGTCTCTACGTCGACCTGTCGCCCAACGTGGCGCTGATTGCCGGCTTTAAAGCCGACCGCAAAGGCAACCTCTACACCGGGGCGAGCACCGAAGATACCCCGGCGCTGGTGGAAGCCGCTGCGTTCCACGACGGCATCGTCATCGCGCAGGTGAACGAGCTGGTGGACGACGAATGCGAGCTGCCGCGCGTGGATATCCCGGGCTCGTGGATTGACTTCGTGGTGGTTGCCGATAAGCCGTTCTTTATCGAACCGCTGTTCACCCGCGACCCACGCCTCATTAAACAGGAACATATCCTGATGGCGATGATGGCCATCAAAGGCATCTACGCGGAGCACCAGGTGCAGTCCCTGAACCACGGGATCGGCTTTAACACCGCAGCGATCGAGCTGCTGCTGCCCACCTACGGCGAACAGCTCGGCCTGAAGGGCAAAATCTGTAAACACTGGACGCTGAACCCCCATCCGACGCTGATCCCCGCCATCGAAAGCGGTTGGGTGGAGAGCGTGCACTGCTTCGGCGGCGAACTGGGGATGGAAGAGTACATCCGTGCTCGTCCGGACGTCTTCTTTACCGGTGCCGACGGCTCTATGCGTTCCAACCGTGCCTTCTGCCAGCTGGCAGGTCAGTACGCGGTGGATATGTTTATCGGCTCTACGCTGCAGGTTGACGGCTACGCCAACTCCTCAACCGTGACCCGCGGTCGTCTTTCCGGCTTCGGCGGTGCGCCAAACATGGGCCATGACCCGCACGGTCGCCGCCACGCCACGCCGGCCTGGCTGAACATGATCACCGAGCCTGACCCGATGCAGCGCGGTAAAAAGCTGGTCGTGCAGATGGTGGAAACCTTCCAGGCAGGCGTGAAGCCGACCTTCGTGGAAAAACTCGATGCCGTTGACGTGGCGAAAGCCTCCGGTATGCCGCTGGCGCCAGTCATGATTTACGGCGATGACGTGACGCACGTGCTGACGGAAGAGGGGATTGCCTACCTCTACCGGGCGAAAGATCTGGAAGAGCGTCGGGCCATGGTTGCCGCCGTCGCGGGGATCACCGACATCGGCCTGGGCGTGGACGCCAAACGCGTGGCGGAACTGCGCCAGAGCGGCAAGGTTGTGTATCCGGAAGATATGGGGATTCGCCGCACTGACGCCACCCGCTCTCTGCTGGCTGCGGGCAGCGTGTCTGACCTCGTTGAGTGGTCCGGCGGTTTGTATAACCCACCTGCGAAATTCCGGAGCTGGTAATGAAACTTCTCCCCCAGATTCAGGTTGAAGGCGGTGCCGAATGGCTGGCGCGAACCGCCACGCAGTGTCTGATTGACGAAGCACGTTTAAGCCCGAAACCCGGTTTGGTGGACAGTCGGGGGAACGGCGCGCACCACGATTTATCCCTTGCGCTGATGGAGCGCTCCGCGCACAGCCTGACCTCCACGTTTCAGGCGCTGGCGCAGCAAAGCTGGCAGCGTCCGGCAGATATTGCGCTTCGGCAAACCGTCGGGCGACTCGGTCGCGAAGGCGAGCAGCAAATGATGTCCGCAACCGGGGGCGTAAACACCCATCGCGGCGCGATTTGGGCGCTGGGGTTGCTGGTCAGCGCGGTGGCGATGCTCGGCGGTGATGCCAGGGCGCAAGATGTCGCCCGCACCGCCGCGCAGCTGGCAAAGCTACCGGACGAGGCGGCGCCCAAAGTGTTCAGCAAAGGCCTGCGCGCCACGCACCGCTACCGCGTGCCGGGCGCACGCGAAGAGGCGCAGCAGGCGTTCCCGCACGTTATGCAGCGCGCATTGCCGCAGCTTCGCCTCAGCCGTCTCAACGGCAGCAGCGAAACGCATGCCAGGCTCGACGCGCTGATGGCGATCATGACGTCGCTCACCGACACCTGCGTGCTGTCGCGCGCCGGAATGGAGGGGCTGGACGCCATGCAGAGCGGTGCCCGTGCGGTACTGAACGCCGGAGGCTGTGCAACGGCGGCGGGCCAGCAGGCGCTGGCGAGCCTGGACCGTCAGATGCTGGCGCTTAACGCCTCACCGGGCGGCGCTGCCGACCTGCTTGCCGCCACGCTGTTTCTCGACCGCGTCGAAACGCCTTATTCAAAGCATTAAGAGGATGTTATGGAAAAAATTACATTGACCGTGCCCGCCAGTCGCGAAGTAAGCGGCAGGGCGCTGGCAGGGGTTGTCGGCTCCGGGGATATGGAGGTGTTGTTCGCCGCCGAACCGGGCCAGACCTTAACCATTGATATCACCACTTCAGTAGACAATAGCCGTGGCCGCTGGGAGGCACTGTTCAACCGTCTGCAGACGGTCAGCAGCCTGCCGGCAGGCAAACTGACCATTCATGACTTCGGCGCGACGCCGGGCGTGGCGCGCATTCGCATCGAACAGGTTTTTGAGGGGGTGAGCCATGCGTGATGACAGCAGCTTTATCGAACTAAAAGCGCGCCAGCGCGCGCAGGCCCTGCTGGATGACGGCAGCTACCGCGAACTGCTGGATCCGTTTGAAGGCATTATCTCTCCGTGGCTTGGGCCGCAGGGGATTGTTCCTCAGGCCGATGACGGCATGGTCGTCGCAAAAGGCACCATCAACGGCAAGCCTGCCGTCGTCGTGGCGATTGAAGGCGCGTTCCAGGGCGGCAGCATGGGCGAAGTGTCCGGTGCAAAAATGGCGGCGGCGCTGGAGCTGGCGGCGGAAGATAACCGCAACGGCATTCCGACTCAGGCGGTGCTGTGCCT
>NZ_QPFW01000241.1:0-70298 GCF_008122455.1 Enterobacter sp. C6 | reverse complement strand
TGTTAATCCGTATGTCACTGGTTCGAGTCCAGTCAGAGGAGCCAAATTTGAAAAGCCTGCTTTTAAAGCAGGCTTTTTGCTTTGCGGATGAGGGAAAATGAACGCTCTGTTTGTCTACGGCACGCTGCGCCCGGGCCACTCAAATGCGCATATTCTTGAAAAGATTGGCGGCGAATGGCTGGCCGGTTCCGTATCCGGTACGTTTTACGAACGCGGCTGGGGCGCTGCGGCGGACTTTCCGGGGATCGTGCTCCACCCTAACGGACCCCGCGTCGAAGGCTATTTGTTTATCTCTGATAGCCTTGCCGCACACTGGCCAATGCTGGATGAGTTTGAAGACGGCTACGATCGGGTTGAGGTCACGGTGACCACTGCTGAAGGCAAGCAGGTCCAGGCCTGGATTTATCAGCTACAGCCCCATTCTGCGTCATAAAAAAAGGCTCTCTGTCACCAGAGAGCCTTTTTCACTATTCGCTGCGATTACTCGCTTTTTGCTTCGCCGTTTTTGATTTCGCCCATCACTTTCAGCTTCTTGGAGATGTCGCGACGCTCTTTGGACAGCTCAGCGTTTTTGATGATGTAGTCATCAACACGGTCTTCATAGTCGCTCTTCATGCTGGCGATGATGCCCTGAATAGCTTCAACGCTCATGCCTGGCTTGATGTAGTCGCTCAGGTTGTCGAGCAGCAGAACACGTTTCTGGTTGTCACGGATCTTCTTCTCAACGTCCTGGATTTCACGCTGCAGTTTGTTTTTGCGGCGGAACAGGCGGACGAATTCCAGAACATCCTGGAACGAAGGCTTGGTAGTTTCCATTTTTACACCCCTGATAATGTGAGATTCGGATTCGTTAAGGCAACCGTTGTAACAATAACCTTACTGACAGCGGCTGCGAATGACAATGAGTATATCGTTTAAAGCTATCATAACCCCAATTGCTGCTGAATCGAAGCAGCAGCCGTCACATACGCCTTTTATTTGCGCAGCGCCCGGCAAATCAGGTGCGATAACAGCTCAAGCTGCCGCGCCAGTTCCATGCTCAGCCAGACGTAGCCATGAATAGGCGTTTCCGCCACGTTATCGCTCTGGCGTTCATTGATTAACTGCTTCAGCTCCGCGACGATCTCGTTCAGTCGTTCGCTGTTGGCCAGTATCGGCTGCGGGTTCCCTTCATAGAGCGCATGAGCGATGGTCAACAGCGTTTGCTGCGTCATCTGCTGGGTCTCTTTGAGGGTCTGCGCGTTAAGCATCAACAGATGGCTGGGGCGCGTGGCCCAGTGGGCGTTGATTTGCAGCTCAAGCATGCAGACCAGATTGCGGCTTACCGTCTGGATGGCTTCAAAAATCGATTTCTGAATATGGGTTTCTTTGCTGGCGGGCGTGATCAGGCCGCGCATTTTGACCACGTCGTTAAGGATGGTCTGCAGGTGCTTTTCCAGGCGCGGGCGCTCAACCAGATTAGGTGAAAAACCGGCCTGATAGACGCGGTTAAACGCGGTGACGTAGCTGGCCATCTGAATACGCCAGTGCAGAAAAGCACGCTGCGGCCAGATACCGGTGAAGAGCATCGCCAGCAGTGAACCCAGGATGACATCCCCGCTTCGCCACAGCGCCGTGGTCATATCCCCGGCGGGCGCACCGACCACCACCGCGAGCGTAATACCGATCAGCAGCGCCTGATACGGCTTTTTACCCAACGCCAGCCAGCCGCACAGGAACATGGCGGCACCGCACCATGCCAGCATCACCGGAAACGAGATAAGCTCCAGCTTGAGGGCGATAAGCCCCAGAGCCGAACCTAACACGGTCCCGCCAATGCGCTCCAGGGCGCGCGGAACAACGTTCCCCCAAAATGAGATGGGCCCCATCACCACCACCAGCGTGATCAGCGGCCACGTCCCTTCCGGAACATCCAATAAACGCACCAGTACAAACGTCAGCACGAAAGCCAGCGCGATGCGGCACCCATGCACCACGCGGTAGTGTTTGTACAACCGAATTTCAAAAGGGGTTAATGATTTGTCGGGACGCACACCCGCTCTCCAGCTACACGGCAAATCACAATTGTACTGTGTTTTCGGCCGGGCGGATCGCTCCCGGCTGAAAAACCCTTCACTTAGCAGGCTTAAACCGTTTTATGTTCTACCGCGATATACATTTCGATATCCCAGTAACCGTCCGCATTGCCGTCATTGAGATAGCGTTCGAAGCAAGGTTTGAGCGCCATCTGGTACTTATTGTCCTGCAGCAGGGAATTGAAGAACTGATACCACGGCGTGGCGAAGTCGTAGTTTTCCACGCGCGCCGTCGCCACGGCATAATCCCCGGCCACGATTTCCGTCATCATGACGCCTTCGCTGTTTTCCGGGATAACGAAATCATCCGGTACCGTAACGGCCGTATCACAGCGCAGTTTTTCTGGCGGGACTTCATCCGGGTTATCGTAGTAGACCGCCACCCACTCCAGCGGCTCAATGTGACGCCCGTCGACCCACATCACCAGCTGTTCAAAGCCCTGTTTTACCGTGTGTTCCCACGGTCCGACCAAATGAAAACCGGCAATCTTACGTTTCTGTTGCTGCTTAATGCTGTAGTCCATGCTGCCTCCGTTTATTACTGTATATTTATACACTATAAAACCGGATTACTATTATCAGCAAACGAGGAGTGTTTATTATGTGAGCAGACTCGCAACCCTGCCAGTCTGCCCATCTGCCGTTAGAGCGTGTGGTGCAGATAATCGCTCAGACGAGAGAACAGGCCGCCTTTATCAACGGCTTCCAGCGTCACCAGCGGCCAGTGCGCCACCACTTTGTCGCGGTCGTAGAGCTGGATCTCCCCGACCCGCTGGTGCGCGGCAATCGGCGCTTCCAGCTCTTTTTTATCCAGTACGTATTTGGCTTTGATGTTAGGTACTTCCGCTTTCGGCAGGGCCAGCCAGAAGTCCTGGTCGGTACCCAGTTTCACCTGCTCCTTATCGCCGTACCAGATCCGCTCTGTCCCCACTTTTTTACCGCTATGCAGGATCTGCACCGTATCGAAATTCTGCTGCCCCCAGTGCAGCAGTTTCCGGGCCTGGTCTTCGCGCCCTTTCGGACTGTCCGCCCCCATCACTACCGCGATTAACCGGCGCTGGCCGTCAACGGCGGACGCAATCAGGTTAAAACCCGCCCCCGAGGTATGTCCTGTTTTCAGCCCGTCCACGTTCATGGTTTTATCCCACAGCAGGCCGTTACGGTTTTGCTGGGTGATCCCGTTCCAGGTCAGGCTCTTTTCGCTGTACATATGATAAAACTCGGGCTCACCGTGGATGATGGCACGGGAGAGTACGGCCAGGTCATAGGCCGAGCTGTGCTGGCCCGGCGCGTCCAGCCCGTGGACGGTTTCAAAATGCGTATCGCGCAGGTTCAGCTTCTGCACGTAGTCGTTCATCATCTTCACAAACTGCGGCTGACCGCCCGCCACGTGATCGGCCAGCGCCACGCAGGCGTCGTTGCCGGAGTCGACAATCAGGCCGCGGCTCAGATCGCGCACGGAGACGCGATCGCCCTCTTTCAGGAACATCAGCGATGAACCGTCAAACACCGGGTTCCCTTTTGCCCAGGCATCGCGCCCTACGGTGACGATGTCGTCCGGGGTAATGCGGTGGCTATCAATGGCCCGATCCACCACATACCCCGTCATCAGCTTGGTCAGGCTCGCCGGATTGCGTTGTTGATGTTCGTTGCCCGCCGTTAAGATCTGACCAGTCGTGTAATCCATCAGCACCCAGGAGCCAGCCTGAATGGCCGGAGGCTGCGGCGAAAAATCCAGTGGTTCGGCCGCAAAAGCAGATGAGACACTCGAAGCGAGTAAAGAAACAGCAATAAACAGACGGCGTTTCAACGGGATATCCTCAGGTCATTAAAAATCGATGACCTTTTTACGGGAGTTCTGATGTCGTTACCTGGCTTAATTGCAAAAAAATGTGACAGAACGCAGATTTTTCTCTGAAGCTGGCGCGCAAATCTGCAACGTGGAGGTGCTTTTTATTCGGTCTCGACCGCACGATCGTTTACCATAGTGACGTCATTTTTTAACAGGATGGTATTACTGGTGTCTGACTCTGCCGCTCGCCCGACTTTTTTATTTCATGACTATGAAACCTTTGGCACTCACCCGGCGCTGGACCGACCGGCGCAGTTTGCCGCCATCCGTACCGACGACGAATTCAACATCATTGGCGAGCCAGAGGTCTTTTACTGCAAGCCCGCGGATGACTACCTGCCGCAGCCCGGCGCGGTGATGGTCACCGGGATCACTCCTCAGGAAGCGCGGGAAAAAGGCGTTAACGAGGCAGAATTCGCCCGACGCATCCACGACCTGTTTACCGTCCCCAATACCTGCGTGGTCGGTTACAACAACATCCGCTTCGATGACGAAGTGACGCGCAATATCTTCTATCGTAACTTCTACGATCCCTATGCCTGGAGCTGGCAGAACCGCAATTCGCGCTGGGATTTGCTCGACATCATGCGCGCCTGCTACGCCCTGCGTCCCGAAGGCATTAACTGGCCGGAAAATGAGGAAGGGCTGACCAGCTTCCGGCTGGAACACCTGACCCGCGCCAACGGTATTGAGCACAGCAATGCCCACGACGCGATGGCGGACGTCTATGCCACCATTGCCATGGCGAAGCTGGTGAAAAGCGCGCAGCCACGACTGTTCGAGTATCTGCTGAGCCACCGCAGTAAACAGAAGTTGACCACGCTGATTGATGTGCCGCAGATGAAGCCGCTGGTGCATATTTCCGGCATGTTTGGCGCCTGGCGCGGTAATACCAGCTGGGTCGCCCCGCTGGCCTGGCATCCGGACAACCGCAATGCGGTGATTATGGTGGATTTGGCCGGCGATATTTCGCCGCTGCTGGAGCTCGACAGCGATACCCTGCGCGAACGGCTGTACACGCCGAAGAATGAACTCGGCGATCTGCCTGCGGTGCCGGTCAAACTGGTGCATATCAATAAATGTCCGGTTCTGGCGCAGGCCAATACGCTGCGCCCGGAAGATGCAGACAGGCTGGGCATTAACCGGCAGCACTGCCTCGATAACCTGAAAGTGCTGCGCGAAAACCCGCAGGTGCGCGAGAAGGTGGTCGCCATCTTTGCCGAAGCCGAGCCGTTCGTACCGTCAGAAAACGTGGATGCCCAGCTCTATAATGGTTTCTTCAGCGATGCCGATCGCGCTGCAATGAATATCGTTCTGCAAACCGAGCCGCGTAACTTGCCTGCCCTGGATATCACCTTCGCCGATAAACGCATTGAAAAGCTGATGTTTAATTATCGCGCGCGTAACTACCCGGGAACCCTGGATGAAGCAGAGCAGGAACGCTGGCTGCAGCACCGTCGTAACGTGTTTACGCCAGAGTATCTGCACAACTACGCACAGGAGCTGGAAATGCTTTATGGCCAGTATGAAGGGAATGCTGAGAAACAGGCGCTGCTGAAATCCTTGTTCCAGTACGCACAAGAGATAGTTTGATCGATGGGTATAAAAAAGCCGGAGGCGATGTCTCCGGCTTTTTTTTGCCCGGTGGCGCTTCGCTTACGCGGGCCTACGGGGTATGTAGGTCGGGTAAGGCGTAGCCGCCACCCGACACGGAATTACGCGACGTCTTCGTACTGAGGAACCGGGTTACGGAAGCTCTTCGTGACGCAGGCCAGGTAAACCAGGCCGATACCCGCCCAAATAAGGCCAAGCACCATCGAGCTCTCTTCCAGGTTAACCCACAGCGCGCCCACGGTCAGGGCACCACACATCGGCAGGAACAGATACTGGAAGTGATCTTTCAGCGTCTTGTTACGCTTTTCACGGATCCAGAACTGAGAGATAACCGACAGGTTAACAAAGGTAAACGCCACCAGCGCACCGAAGTTAATCAGCGCCGTTGCCATCACCAGGTCGAAGTTAATCGCCAGAAGCGCGATCGCACCGACCAGGATAATGTTCATTGCCGGGGTACGCCATGTTGGATGCACGTAGCCGAAGAAGCTTTTCGGGAATACGCCATCGCGGCCCATTACGTACATCAGACGCGCAACGCCTGCATGCGCGGCCATACCGGACGCCAGTACGGTGATGGTGGAGAAGATCAGCGCGCCGACCTGGAACGCTTTACCCGCCACATAGAGCATGATTTCCGGCTGAGATGCATCCGGATCCTTGAAGCGAGAGATATCCGGGAAGTACAGCTGCAGGAAATAGGTCGAGAAAATAAAGATCAGACCGCCAATCAGCGCCGTCAGGAAGATGGCGCGAGGAATCACGCGCTCTGCATCTTTGGTTTCTTCAGACAGGTTGCTGATCCCGTCAAAACCGGTAAAGGAGAAGCACAGAATGGTTGCCCCGGTAATCATCGGGATCACATGCGCATCACCAGACCAGAACGGTTTGCTGCTCGCCAGCGTGCCAGCGCCTTCACCGTGGAACACGCCATAGATCACCATGCCAAGAATAACGGCAATCAGGACAACCTGAAGCACAACGATAACGGAGTTAAAGTTGGCAACAGACTTAATGCTACGAAGGTTGAAGGCCGTCATAAAGGCCACCAGCGCCACGACGAACATCCAGGATGGAATCGACGGCACCAGCGCTTCAAAATAGATTTTTGCCAGCAGAATGTTGATCATCGGCGCGAACAGGTAGTCGAGCAGCGAAGACCAGCCCACCATAAAGCCAACCGTCGGGCTGATGGATTTCTGGGCATAGGTGTAGGCGGATCCGGCAGACGGATAGCGACGCACCAGCTTACCGTAGCTCAGCGCGGTAAAGAGGATCGCAATCAGCGCGAAGCCGTAAGCCGTCGGCACATGACCGTCGGTGAGGCCCGATACGATACCGAATGTATCGAACAGCGTCATTGGTTGCATATAGGCCAGGCCCATCATAACAACCGGAATCAACGTAAGCGTTTTACGTAATTCCACGCGAGAGGTGTTTGGAGTTGCGTTATGCGACATAGTTATTCTCCTTTACGGTAATAACCGCCACGTAAGCGAAAAATTGCCCCATTTCTTTCTTCCTCAGCGACAACAACTGTCGGATTTTAGTAAATATCTATCCGGTACGAAGCCCGGCCTCTTGGTTTTTAGTTTCGTTTCGTACATGCAAAAAAAAATAACCGACGCCTTTTATATCGTCGATTATTCATTTGGTTGCAGCGGCGGCATTTTGCCCCACATCGGATACAAAAGGCAATACTTTGCAACGCAGCGGGTAATTTTCTTTTTCCTAACTGGCTGATTTCTCGACACTGCCCTGAGCATATACAGCGGCGATAGCACTATTTGCTAAAATTTCGTCCCGCCACCAGGCGCTGGCCAGCCCGGAGGTCTGTTCATTCCAGCCCACCCATACCGATTCATGGCTGTTTTGAGCAAGTACCTGTTTTTCAACAAGCGCACCGCTGTCAATGTACCGCTGTGCCAGATAGCGGGGTAAATAGCCGCAACCCAGGCCGCTGATTTGCAGCTCCAGCTTGGTTTTAAAGTCGAAAACGGTGATAGCCTCCTGCTCGTCAAGCAGCTGCGAGGAAACCGCACATTCCGGACGAGAGCTGTCCCCCACCACAATCGCGCGGTAGCCTTTAATCACGCGGCGGTTAAGCGGCTCAGGCTCCTGAGCCAGCGGATGATGGGGCGCCACGGCGAACACCTGCTCCAGCACGCCCAGACGCGCAAAACCAAACTCGCTCAACTGGGGAGGCTCGTGGAGTGCACCGACAAAAATATCCGCCCTGCCCTGAGTTAAGGCATCCCAGGAGCCCCCCAGCACGCCGTTGATAAAGATCAGCCGCGTCACGCTGTGGTGTTGATAGAAGGCCTCAATCAGCGGTGTCAGGAGAGAAAAGGGAAAGGTATCATCCACACCAATCACCAGCTCGTTTTCCCAGCCCTGATGGAGTTTTACGGCCTGTTTTTCGAGTTCACGAACGGTGTGGAGGACTTCGCGTCCCTTTTCCAACAGCATTTGCCCGGTACGGGTAAAACGGGCTCGATGCCCGGAACGATCGAGGATCTGGATATTGAGATCGCTTTCCAGTTTTTGGACGGTATAGCTCAGGGCCGAAGGGGTTTTGTAGAGCTTTGCCGACGCAGCGGCAAAGCTCCCCTCTTTTTCCAGTGCATCCAGAATAATAAGAACATCCAGCAGCGGTTTCATGCTCGCCCCCTTCTGGTGTGCGATCGTCTCCGCTGCGGGACTTATTCCATGGGCATCACCAGCGGATCGGGATACTGATACTCAAACCCCAGCTCATGACAAATGCGATTGCCATCAACAATTTTGCCTTTACTGTCATCCTTTGCCTCACCAAAGACCGGCGGTGCCAGGCCCAGCTGACGTGCCATCAGCGGGTAAAACGTGCTGCGCGCCGGATGAGACGGTGCACATATATTATAGATGTGTCCACCTTTCGGAGCCTGTAAGAGTAGCTCAATCGCGGCAACAACATCGTCAAGATGCACAAGATTGACAACATGCTGGCCATCTGGCGCAGACTTCCCGGCGAAAAAGCGTCCCGGATGACGGCCAGGGCCCACCAGCCCCGCCAGACGTACGATATCAACCTGCGTGCCGGGAAGATTATGCAGCCAGTCTTCCAGCTCTTTCAGAACCTGACCGCTGGCCGTAACGGGACGGCGCTCGGAACTTTCTTTCACCACGCCCTCTACCTCACCATAGACCGAGGTCGAGCTGGTAAAAATGATGCGCGGAACATGATGCGCCAGCGCGCTGTCGACAATCTCCTGCATCGCCTGCAGATAAAACGACTCGCCCGGGCCACTGCGCCGTGCGGGGAGAGTGATCACCAGCGCATCGACGTTCATCAGCGTGTCCAGGTCGTCAGCATCACACACCAGTTCCGGTTCAAGACGCAGTTCAACGCCATCAATACCGCACATGCGCGCTGCCTCTACCCCATCCGCCGTGGTTTTGCTCCCGGTCACCTGCCAGCCTTTCGCGGCTAATGACATCGCCAGCGGCATTCCCAGCCATCCTAAACCGACAATCGCGACCTTTTTCATGCGAATTCTCCTGACTCTCACTCGTCTTTTATAAGGCTACGCCAGCCCGGCAGAACACACAATTCATAGCATCAATATGAAATGAATTAATGATCAAAAAAAGCCCTTGCAATATGTCGTACAACTGGTTTACGTTAAAAGACATCAAATGAATAAGCATTCATCGAGAATTTATATGACACGCGTTCAATTTAAACACCACCATCATCACCATCATCCTGACTAGTCTTTCAGGCGATGTGTGCTGGAAGACGTTTGGATCTTCCAGTGGTGCATGAACGCATGAGAAAGCCCCCGGAAGATCTTCTTCCGGGGGCTTTTTTTTGGACCGAATTCAGACAGGTTAAAACAGGTTAACGAGGAATAAAGAATGTTAGATAACTCACGTTTACGCATAGCTATTCAAAAATCAGGCCGTTTAAGTGACGATTCACGCGAACTGCTGGCCCGCTGCGGGATTAAAATTAACCTGCACACCCAGCGCCTGATTGCTCTGGCTGAAAACATGCCCATCGACATTCTGCGCGTGCGTGATGACGATATTCCCGGCCTGGTCATGGATGGCGTCGTTGACCTCGGCATTATCGGGGAAAACGTGCTGGAAGAAGAGCTGCTGACCCGCCGCGCGCAGGGCGAAGACCCACGTTACTTCACCCTGCGTCGTCTGGACTTCGGCGGCTGCCGCCTGTCGCTGGCGACGCCGGTTGATGAAGCCTGGGACGGTCCGGCCGCGCTGAACGGCAAACGTATCGCCACCTCCTACCCTCACCTGTTAAAGCGTTATCTGGATCAGAAAGGCGTGCAGTTTAAATCCTGTCTGCTGAACGGCTCTGTTGAAGTGGCCCCGCGAGCGGGTCTGGCGGACGCCATCTGTGACCTCGTCTCTACCGGTGCGACGCTGGAAGCGAACGGTCTGCGCGAAGTGGAAGTGATCTACCGCTCCAAGGCATGCCTGATTCAGCGAGACGGCGACATGGCCGACGCCAAACAGCAGCTGATCGACAAACTGCTGACCCGTATTCAGGGCGTGATTCAGGCGCGTGAATCCAAGTACATCATGATGCACGCCCCGACCGAGCGTCTGGATGAAGTGATTGCCCTGCTGCCTGGCGCCGAGCGTCCAACCATCCTGCCGCTGGCGGGCGATCAGCAGCGCGTGGCGATGCACATGGTGAGCAGCGAAACCCTGTTCTGGGAAACCATGGAGAAACTGAAGGCGCTGGGCGCAAGCTCCATCCTGGTGCTGCCGATTGAGAAGATGATGGAGTAATGGCCATGAGCTTTAACACAATCATCGACTGGAATACCTGTAGCGACGCACAGCAGCACGAGCTGCTGATGCGTCCGGCGATTTCCGCCTCAGAGAGCATCTCACGCACCGTGGCGGAGATCCTGGATAACGTCAAAGCCCGTGGCGATGACGCACTGCGGGAATACAGCGCAAAGTTTGATAAGACGGAAGTTGACGCATTACAGGTAACCGAGCAGGAAATCATTGATGCCAGCAATCGTCTGGGCGACGACATCAAGCAGGCGATGGCCGTTGCGGTGAAAAATATTGATACCTTCCACACCGCGCAAAAGCTGCAGACCGTGGATGTCGAAACCCTGCCCGGCGTGCGTTGCCAGCAGGTCACGCGCCCGGTTGCGTCCGTCGGCCTCTATATTCCCGGCGGTTCTGCCCCGCTTTTCTCCACCGTACTGATGCTGGCGACACCCGCGCGCATTGCCGGGTGTCAGAAAGTGGTGCTTTGCTCACCGCCACCGATTGCCGACGAGATCCTGTACGCGGCGAAGCTGTGCGGCGTGCAGGCGGTCTATAAGGTGGGCGGCGCGCAGGCGATTTCGGCCCTGGCGTTCGGCACAGAATCCATTCCCAAGGTCGACAAAATCTTTGGCCCTGGCAATGCGTATGTGACCGAAGCTAAGCGCCAGGTCAGCCAGCGTCTGGACGGCGCGGCCATCGATATGCCTGCCGGCCCGTCTGAGGTGCTGGTGATTGCCGACAGCGGCGCCACGCCGGACTTCGTGGCGTCTGACCTGCTTTCCCAGGCGGAACACGGCCCGGACTCGCAGGTCATCCTGCTGACGCCAGATGCCGATATGGCAAAACGCGTAGGCGAAGCCGTGGAGCGTCAGCTTGCCGATCTGCCCCGCGCCGACACGGCACGCCAGGCGTTAGCGGCCAGCCGCCTGATTGTGGCGCGCGACCTGGACCAGTGCATTGCCATTTCTAACCAGTACGGCCCGGAGCACCTGATTATTCAGACCCGCAATGCGCGTGATCTGGTCGACAGTATTACCAGCGCGGGCTCGGTGTTCCTCGGCGACTGGTCACCGGAGTCCGCAGGCGATTACGCCTCCGGCACCAACCACGTGCTGCCAACGTATGGCTATACCTCAACCTGTTCCAGCCTGGGCCTGGCGGATTTCCAGAAACGCATGACCGTGCAGGAACTCTCCCGCGAAGGGTTTGCGTCACTGGCGTCTACTATTGAAACCCTGGCCGCCGCCGAGCGCCTGACCGCCCACAAAAATGCCGTTACGCTGCGCGTTGCAGCCCTGAAGGAGCAAGCATGAACATTGAAGAATTAGCCCGCGAAAATGTCCGTCGCCTGACGCCCTATCAGTCTGCGCGTCGTCTGGGCGGTAAAGGGGATGTCTGGCTGAACGCCAACGAATATCCAACGGCGGTGCAGTTTGAGCTGTCGCAGCAAACGCTGAACCGCTATCCGGAGTGTCAGCCAAAAGCGGTGATTGAAAACTACGCGCAGTACGCGGGCGTGAAGCCGGAGCAGGTGCTGGTCAGCCGCGGCGCGGATGAAGGCATTGAACTGCTGATCCGCGCCTTCTGCGAGCCGGGCAAAGACGCGGTGATGTACTGCCAGCCGACCTACGGCATGTACAGCGTCAGCGCGGAAACCTTCGGGGTGGCGTGCCGCAACGTGCTCTCACTGGAGAACTGGCAGCTGGATCTGCAGGGCATTGCCGACAATCTTGACGGCGTAAAGGTCGTGTTTGTCTGTAGCCCGAACAACCCCACCGGACAGATTATCAACCCGCAGGATATCCGAACCCTGCTGGAGATGACGCGCGGTAAAGCGCTGGTGGTGGCCGACGAAGCCTACATCGAGTTCTGCCCGCAGGCGACGCTGGCAGGCTGGCTGGAAGAGTATCCGCACCTGGTGGTGCTGCGTACACTGTCGAAGGCTTTCGCTCTCGCGGGCCTGCGCTGCGGCTTTACGCTGGCCAATAAAGAGGTCATCGACCTGCTGCTGAAAGTCATTGCCCCTTACCCGCTCTCCACGCCGGTTGCCGACATTGCCGCACAGGCGCTGGCGCCGCAGGGCATCAACGCCATGCGTGAACGCGTGGCGCAAATTCTGGAAGAGCGTCAGTATCTGGTGACGGCCCTGAAAGATATCCCGTGCGTGGAGCAGGTGTTCGACTCGGAAACCAACTACATCCTGGTGCGCTTTACCGCTTCCAGCGCCGTATTTAAATCTTTATGGGATCAGGGCATTATCTTACGAGACCAGAATAAACAACCTTCTCTGAGCGGATGCCTGCGCATTACCGTCGGCACCCGTGCAGAGAGCCAGCGCGTGATTGACGCCCTGAAAGCGGAGAAAGTATGACCCAGAAGATCCTTTTCATCGATCGTGACGGCACCCTTATTTCGGAGCCACCAGCTGATTTTCAGGTCGACCGATTCGACAAGCTGGCGTTTGAACCTGACGTAATTCCGGTGCTGCTTAAGCTGCAAAAAGCCGGATACAAGCTGGTGATGATCACCAACCAGGACGGTCTGGGTACCGACAGCTTCCCGCAGGCAGACTTTGACGGCCCGCATAATCTGATGATGCAGGTTCTGACCTCTCAGGGTGTGGTTTTTGATGAGGTACTGATTTGCCCTCACATGCCGGCCGACGAGTGCGACTGCCGTAAGCCAAAGGTGAAGCTGGTCGAGCGATATCTGGCGGCGGATGTGCTGGATAAGGCCAACAGCTATGTCATCGGCGATCGCATCACCGATATTACGCTCGCGGAAAACATGGGCATCGCGGGGCTTCGCTACGACCGCAACAACCTTAACTGGGCGATGATTAGCGAACAGCTGACAAAACGTGACCGCTTCTCGCACGTTGAACGCAACACCAAAGAGACGCAGATTGATGTGAAGGTCTGGCTGGACCGCGAAGGCGGCAGCAAGATCCACACCGGCGTCGGTTTCTTCGACCACATGCTGGACCAGATTGCCACCCACGGCGGTTTCCGCATGGAGATCACGGTAAAAGGCGATCTTTATATTGACGATCACCACACCGTGGAAGATACCGGCCTGGCGCTGGGTGAAGCCCTCAAGCTGGCGCTCGGTGATAAACGCGGCATCAACCGTTTTGGCTTTGTCCTGCCGATGGACGAGTGTCTGGCGCGCTGTGCGATGGATATCTCCGGACGCCCGCACCTGGAATATAAAGCAGACTTCAATTACCAGCGCGTGGGCGATCTGAGCACCGAAATGGTGGAGCACTTCTTCCGTTCATTGTCCTACACCATGGGCCTGACGCTGCACCTGAAGACCAAAGGCAAGAACGACCACCACCGCGTAGAGAGTCTCTTCAAGGCCTTCGGCCGCACGCTGCGTCAGGCAATTCGCGTGGAAGGTGACGCCCTGCCCTCATCAAAAGGAGTGCTGTAATGAACGTGGTGATTCTGGATACCGGATGCGCCAACCTGAACTCTGTAAAATCGGCCATTGCTCGCCACGGCTATGAGCCGGTGGTGAGCCGTGACCCGGACGTGGTGCTGCGCGCAGACAAACTCTTTTTACCGGGCGTTGGAACCGCGCAGGCCGCGATGGATCAGATTCGCGAACGCGAGCTGGTCGATCTGATCAAGGCCTGTACCCAGCCGGTGCTGGGCATTTGCCTGGGCATGCAGATCCTGGGCCGCCGCAGCGAAGAGAGCAACGGCGTTGACCTGCTGGGCATCATCGACGAAGACGTGCCGAAGATGACCGACCACGGTCTGCCTCTGCCGCATATGGGCTGGAACCGCGTGTACGCCAAAGCGGGTGACCGGCTGTTTCGCGGCATTGAAGACGGCGCGTATTTTTACTTCGTACACAGCTACGCCATGCCGGTGAACGTGAATACGATCGCCCAATGCACTTACGGCGAAGCGTTTACGGCAGCCGTACAGAAAGACAATTTCTTCGGCGTGCAGTTTCACCCGGAGCGCTCTGGCGCCCCAGGCGCGCAGCTGCTGAAAAACTTCCTGGAGATGTGATGATTATTCCCGCTTTAGATTTAATTGACGGCACGGTTGTCCGTCTCCACCAGGGCGATTACGGCCAGCAGCGAGACTACGGAAACGACCCGCTGCCGCGTCTGCAGGATTATGCCGCCCAGGGTGCGCAGGTGCTGCATCTGGTGGATTTGACGGGCGCGAAAGATCCGGCGAAGCGCCAGATCCCCCTGCTGAAAAATCTGGTCGCCGGTGTTGATGTGCCGGTACAGGTTGGCGGCGGCGTGCGTACGGAAGATGACGTTGCGGCGCTGCTGGACGCGGGCGTAGCGCGCGTGGTGGTCGGTTCAACCGCCGTGAAAGAGCCAGAGACCGTAAAAGGCTGGTTCCGCCGCTTTGGCGCCGACGCGCTGGTGCTGGCGCTGGATGTTCGTATTGATGAACAGGGTAATAAGCAGGTGGCGGTCAGCGGCTGGCAGGAAAACTCCGGCGTGACGCTGGAAGCGCTGGTCGAGATGTATCTCCCCGTCGGCCTGAAGCACGTGTTATGCACGGACATCTCTCGCGACGGTACGCTGGCGGGCTCCAACGTCTCGCTGTATGAAGAGGTCTGTGCACGTTATCCGCAGGTAGCCTTCCAGTCTTCTGGCGGAATTGGTGATTTAAACGATATTGCCGCGCTGCGCGGAACGGGCGTACAGGGCGTGATTGTGGGCCGAGCCCTGCTGGAAGGTAAATTTACTGTGACGGAGGCGATTCAATGCTGGCAAAACGGATAATTCCTTGCCTGGACGTACGCGATGGTCAGGTCGTGAAAGGCGTGCAGTTCCGCAACCACGAGATCATTGGCGACATCGTCCCGCTGGCAAAACGCTATGCCGATGAAGGGGCAGACGAGCTGGTCTTTTATGATATCACCGCCTCCAGCGATGGCCGCGTGGTCGACAAAAGCTGGGTGGCGCGCGTGGCGGAAGTGATCGATATTCCGTTCTGCGTGGCGGGCGGGATTAAATCCGCAGACGACGCCGCCAAAATTCTCTCGTTTGGTGCCGACAAGATTTCCATCAATTCCCCTGCCCTGGCCGATCCGGAGCTCATCACCCGCCTGGCCGATCGTTTTGGCGTGCAGTGTATTGTGGTTGGGATCGACACCTGGTATGACGCCGCAACGGGCAAGTACCACGTCAATCAGTATACGGGAGATGAAAGCCGCACCCGCGTGACGCAGTGGGAAACGCTCGACTGGGTGCAGGAAGTGCAGAAGCGTGGCGCGGGCGAGATTGTCCTCAACATGATGAACCAGGATGGCGTACGTAACGGGTATGACCTCGAGCAGCTGAAAAAAGTCCGTGCGGTCTGCCACGTTC
Organism: Enterobacter sp. C6; assembly: GCF_008122455.1. Lineage (NCBI taxonomy): Bacteria > Pseudomonadati > Pseudomonadota > Gammaproteobacteria > Enterobacterales > Enterobacteriaceae > Enterobacter > Enterobacter sp. C6. The sequence continues at coordinate 54,613 of NZ_QPFW01000241.1, read as the reverse complement.
CGCTGATCGCCTCCGGCGGCGCGGGTACCATGGAACACTTCCTCGAAGCCTTCCGCGATGCCAACGTGGACGGTGCGCTGGCCGCGTCCGTTTTCCACAAACAGATTATTAATATTGGTGAGTTAAAAACGTACCTGGCCGACCAGGGCGTGGAGATCAGGGTATGTTAACAGAGCAACAACAGGCGCAGCTGGACTGGAAAAAAACGGACGGATTACTGCCGGTAGTTGTCCAGCATGCCGTCTCAGGCGAAGTGCTGATGCTGGGGTATATGAACCAGGACGCGCTGGAAAAAACGATCGACAGCGGCAAAGTGACGTTTTTCTCGCGCACGAAACAGCGTCTGTGGACCAAAGGGGAAACCTCGGGTCATTTCCTGAATGTGGTCAGCATAACGCCTGACTGCGATAACGACACCCTGCTGGTGCTGGTCAATCCGATCGGGCCGACCTGCCACAAGGGCACCAGCAGCTGCTTCGGTGAGACGAGCCACCAGTGGTTGTTCCTGTATCAACTGGAACAGCTGCTGGCAGAGCGTAAAACGGCGGATCCGGAGAGTTCTTATACCGCGAAGCTGTACGCCAGCGGAACCAAGCGTATCGCACAGAAGGTAGGAGAAGAAGGCGTTGAGACCGCGCTGGCCGCGACGGTGCATGACCGCGAGGAACTGACGAATGAAGCGTCTGATTTGATGTATCACCTGCTGGTGCTGCTGCAGGATCAGGAGCTGGATTTGACGGCGGTGATAGAGAATCTTCGTAAGCGTCACAAATAAAAAAACCGGGGTATATCCCCGGTTTTTTTTAATCTGCAAATCAGGCTTTTGGTTTGTAGTTGCGTAAGGCGTTACGGCCAAGCACGAAACCTGAACCGATAATACCACCCAGCAGCACGGCAAGAATCAGAACAACCGCTTTTTTCGGACTGTCACGATGTACTGGGAGTTCCGGCTTCATGACATACCGGTAAACGTGGATCGTGTCAGGGTTTACATTCAGATTCTGGATGTCCAACAGATTTCGCTTGGTCTGGTAATAGGCCGTTGGGAAGACCAGCGGACGAGAAGCCTCATTGTCAATCATCGATTTCAGCCCCTCGCTACCCAGCAGGAACAATGTTTCCTGAGTCACTTCTTGGGTTTGCTGGACCTGCGGCGAGGTTATTTTCGCTGCTTCAGCGTTCTTGAGTGCCTCAGCAATCTGTTTGATACGCAGATCTTTTTGCTCCTGAGCAACCTTCTCCTGGTTTTGCAGGGAGTCATTCAGGGTTTTTATCTGTTCCTTGATGTTGTCCTTAAGGTCAACGGCAAGTTCTTTCGCCGTTTGCTCATCGACCTGCTGGATATACTGCGCCAATTGCTTTTGTGCGGCTTCTGCGGATGTACTGGTATAGGAGACGCTTAATGGTAACGGCTGTCCTTTAACCGTGGGCTCAATGGTAAGTTTTTCAGGCACTGACTGATTTTCCAGCGCCTGCGACAACGCGGAGAATGAGGAGTTAAAACGACCAATAGCACGTGTTTGATTATCAAGCATTGAAGGTGCTGCGGTACCGTAGAGGATATTCAATGCATTAGAATAGCTGGCTATCTGAGCAGCATCAGGTTGTGCAATAATTGCACTTGACGTCCATTTTTCCTTTACAATAGATAAAAAACCAATAGCAAGGGCAATAAAAACAACAACAAAGACTGCTATCGTCCACTTTCCACGCCACAGTTGCAGTACTAAATCAAATAAATCAATTTGCTCAGGGTCATTGCTTCGGCTGACCTGGCTATTGTTGTTTTGTGTCATACAATCCCTAACAGATGAAAAAGGGCAAACATAATGTTGTTCGCATAGTTTATCTATTGCTGGCAATTTTTCTATAAGAATCCGATGAGTAATATCGGAAAGATCGGTTATGTAACTTACCTCCCTTCGCGGTATCATAGAGGCCATGTGATGCGCTATGGCATCTGTAAGAATATAGGCTATGAGGGAAGAGATGAAATTTCTGGTAACGGGTGCAGCTGGTTTTATCGGTGCAAATGTCAGTAAACGCCTCCTTGAGGCCGGTCATCAGGTTGTCGGTATTGATAACCTTAATGAATACTACGATGTCAACCTGAAGCTGGCACGCCTGGAACTGTTAAAATCTGAGAGTTTCACCTTTCACAAGCTGGACTTAGCTGACCGGGAAGGTATGGTCACGCTTTTCGCCAGTGAGAAGTTTGATCGTGTGATTCATCTTGCCGCGCAGGCTGGCGTACGCTACTCCCTTGAAAACCCACATGTGTATGCTGATGCCAACATTATTGGTCATCTCAACGTGCTGGAAGGCTGCCGCCATAACAACGTTCAGCATCTGCTTTATGCCTCATCCAGCTCCGTATATGGCCTCAACCGCAAGATGCCCTTCTCGACTGACGATTCCGTGGATCACCCGGTTTCGCTTTATGCCGCGACCAAAAAAGCCAATGAGCTGATGTCGCACACCTATTCGCATCTCTACAACCTGCCGACAACTGGGCTGCGCTTCTTTACCGTATACGGTCCGTGGGGACGCCCTGACATGGCACTGTTTAAGTTTACCAAGGCGATGATTGAAGGCAAAAGCATCGATGTCTATAACTACGGTAAGATGAAGCGCGACTTCACGTACATTGATGATATCGCTGAAGCCATTATTCGCCTTCAGGATGTTATTCCTCGGTCAGACCCAAACTGGACCGTTGAGGCCGGCTCACCTGCGACCAGCTCAGCGCCTTATCGGGTTTATAACATCGGCAACAGTTCACCAGTAGAGCTGATGGACTACATCACCGCTCTGGAAGAGGCCCTGGGTAAAAAAGCGGAAAAAAATATGATGCCACTCCAGGCCGGGGATGTTCTGGAAACCAGCGCCGATACCCAGCCACTTTATGACGCGATCGGATTTAAACCGCAAACCTCGGTTAAAGATGGGGTGAAGAACTTTGTAGACTGGTACAAACGTTTCTATAAAATTTGAATACATTCAATATGTCTACGCAAAAAGGAACTGCTATGTCTATTCCAGTAATTCACCAGACAGATCTTATCGTAGGTCGCTCTGTTAAACTTCGAAATGTAAAAATCGATGACGCAGCTTTCATTGTTGCGCTGAGAACGAATGAGAAAAAGGGTCGATTTATAAGCACGACCTCTGATGATACTAAGGCACAAGAAAAATGGATCGAAGGTTATCTGAAAAGTGAGGGTCAAGCCTACTTTATCATTACCGATCTCGAAGATATACCTTTTGGTACGGTAAGAATTTATGATCAGCAACAAGATTCTTTCTGCTGGGGATCATGGGTCATTCATGAGGATGCACCTTCACATTTCGCAATTGAGTCGGCGCTTTTAGTCTACTACTACGCGTTGAAATTAGGTTTTACCCGCGCCCACTTCGATGTCCGTAAAGGTAATCTTTCTGTCATTAGGTTCCACGAGCGTTTCGGTGCTGTTCGTCAAAAAGAAACAGAAGATGATATTCTTTTCACTATTTCGAAAGACAGTATTCAGGACTCAATGAATAAATTTAAGAAATACCTTCCTCAGCATATTTTAATTAAATAAAAGACATTTTCCTCAATTAACATCAAATATAAAAAAGGACAGACCATTACGGTCTGTCCTTTTAAAGAACATTTTTTATTAATCACTACCAAACAGATCGCGGGTATACACTTTATCCGCCACGTCAGCCAACTCTTCCGCCATGCGGTTTGAAATGATGACATCGGCTTCTTTCTTAAATGCGTCCAGATCGCGGATCACCCGTGAATTGAAGAACTGATCCTCCGGCATGGCTGGCTCATAGATAACAACCTCAACCCCTTTCGCCTTAATGCGCTTCATGATCCCCTGAATGGAAGAGGCGCGGAAGTTATCGGAGCCACTCTTCATGATCAGACGGTACACCCCGACGACTTTCGGTTGACGCGCAAGGATGGAATCGGAGATGAAATCTTTACGTGTACGGTTAGCATCAACAATCGCCGATATCAGGTTGTTTGGCACAGCCTGGTAGTTTGCCAGCAGTTGCTTGGTGTCTTTTGGCAGACAGTAGCCACCGTAGCCAAATGAAGGGTTGTTGTAGTGATTACCAATGCGCGGATCGAGACACACCCCTTCAATAATCTGACGGGTGTTCAGTCCAAGACTCTCTGCGTAACTGTCGAGCTCATTGAAATAAGCCACTCGCATTGCCAGATAGGTATTCGCGAAGAGCTTAATCGCCTCAGCTTCAGTGGAGTCGGTAAACAACACCTGAATATCTTTCTTAAGCGCCCCTTCCTGAAGCAGCGCGGCAAAGCGCTCAGCACGCTCAGAGCGTTCGCCAATAACAATACGCGAAGGATGCAGGTTATCGTAAAGTGCTCTCCCCTCGCGCAGGAACTCCGGCGAGAAGAAGATGTTATCAATCCCAAACTTCTCTTTGATGGATTTAGTGAAACCAACAGGAATCGTTGACTTAATGACCATCACCGCACGAGGGTTGATCGCGATAACGTCTTTGATCACCGCTTCGACGGTTGAGGTGTTGAAGTAGTTGGTTTTGGGATCGTAGTCAGTAGGCGTCGCAATGATGACGTAATCCGCATCGCGATATGCATCTTCTTTGTCAGTCGTGGCGCGGAAATTCAGCGGCTTATTGCTGAGATAGTCCTGGATTTCTTTATCGACAATCGGCGATTTTTTCTGATTGAGCATGTCCACTTTGGCCTGCACGATATCCAGTGCAACCACTTCGTGGTTTTGAGCAATCAGAATGCCGTTAGAGAGACCGACATACCCTGTTCCGGAAATTGTTATTTTCATTCGCTAATGACTTCTATGAGTTAATTGTACTGATGGTCACCTGACCATCGCGATAAACATAACTGTTGGGCTTTGTACCTCCTGGCAAACAGAACTGTCAAGGCAAACCAGGAGTAATCACTTCGAGTGGGATGAGATTCAGACTACTTCGAATATAAGGCAGCAGTTTTTGCATAAAAAAACCCGGAGACGAGCTCCGGGTTGCGATGACAGCGAGTGCGTTAACTCATTCCATCCACTCGGTATGGAATACGCCTTCTTTATCAGTGCGCTTGTAGGTATGCGCGCCAAAGTAGTCACGCTGGGCCTGAATCAGGTTAGCAGGCAGAACGGCCGCACGGTAGCTGTCGTAGTAGGCTACTGCAGCAGAGAAGGTTGGAACCGGAATACCGTTCTGAACAGCGTAGGCAACCACGTCACGCAGCGCCTGCTGGTATTCGTCCGCAATCTTCTTGAAGTACGGTGCCAGAAGCAGGTTGGCGATACCGGCATTTTCAGCATAGGCATCGGTGATTTTCTGCAGGAACTGGGCACGAATGATACAGCCCGCACGGAAGATCTTCGCAATCTCACCGTAATTCAGGTCCCAGTTGTTCTCGTCTGATGCCGCACGCAGCTGAGAGAAGCCCTGCGCGTAAGAAACGATTTTACCCAGGTAAAGTGCACGACGCACTTTTTCAACGAATTCTGCTTTATCGCCTGCTGGTTTAGCCTGTGGGCCAGACAGCACTTTAGACGCCGCGACGCGCTGCTCTTTCAGGGAAGAAATGTAACGCGCGAAGACAGATTCGGTGATCAGAGACAGCGGTTCGCCCAGATCCAGAGAGCTCTGGCTGGTCCATTTACCGGTACCTTTGTTCGCTGCTTCATCCAGAATCACATCAACCAGGTATTTACCCTCTTCATCTTTTTTCGTGAAGATATCTTTGGTGATGTCAATCAGGTAGCTGTTAAGCTCGCCTTTGTTCCACTCGGTAAAGGTTTCAGCCAGCTCTTCGTTAGAGAGGTTCAGACCGCCTTTCAGCAGGGAATAAGCTTCAGCGATCAGCTGCATGTCGCCGTATTCGATACCGTTGTGCACCATTTTCACATAGTGACCTGCACCGTCCGCACCGATATAGGTTACGCAAGGCTCACCATCTTCAGCCACGGCTGCGATTTTGGTCAGGATAGGTGCAACCAGTTCGTATGCGTCTTTCTGGCCGCCAGGCATGATGGATGGGCCTTTCAGCGCGCCCTCTTCACCACCGGAAACACCGGTACCGATGAAGTTGAAGCCTTCTGCGGACAGTTCACGGTTACGACGAATGGTGTCCTGGAAGAAGGTGTTACCGCCATCAATGATGATGTCACCTTTTTCGAGGTAAGGCTTCAGGGAGTCAATCGCTGCATCGGTACCTGCGCCCGCTTTCACCATTAACAGGATACGACGAGGCGTTTCCAGAGACTCAACGAACTCTTTCACCGTATAGAAAGGAACCAGTTTCTTGCCTGGATTCTCGGCAATCACTTCTTCGGTCTTATCACGGGAGCGGTTGAAAACGGAGACGGTATAACCACGGCTTTCGATGTTGAGCGCCAGGTTGCGCCCCATCACTGCCATACCGACAACGCCGATCTGTTGCTTGGACATTACATACTCCTGTCAGGTGTGAATAGTTGTAATTTCTAAATATGAGATATGGTGATTATACAGTTAAGATGTGAGTTTGGGAACAAAGTATAGCGATGACACTAAACCCTTATTTTTTGTATCTGAATTTTAACCATCGATTTCGCAGTGCTTTATTAACAGGAACCTCGAATAATTTAAATATAATAACAGATCCTAAAACAGACAAAATAAATGCAGTTAAAGCCGTCAACATTATAGCTAAGATATCATCAGCATGATTGTCATTTGTTATTTTAAAAATAACCCTTATGACAATTAAATGAATCATATAAAAAGAGAATGATGCCTCTCCTAAAAGAACAAAACAACGATGCGATAATAATTTAGAAATGACCCCGCCGTCATAAGAAAAAACAAACACCATAAATGCCATTGCGGGTATAAATAGCAAATCATAGCGTAAATTCATATCAGAAATAAAATTAGTAGAAAGATACAACGTCAACCCTAACAAAATAACTGATAATATCTCCATGAAACTAAACATACTTTCAGACAATACAGGCATTTTTGAAACATGCATGCGACATAAAAGCATACCAATAATGAATCCATTAATTCTAAAGAAAGGGTTTATGTAGAACAGCCAGTGATCAGATACTAGGTCTTGTGGGTGAATCAAGAAATAAAATTGAAGCACTAGTATCATTGCTAACAAAATTAGTAAAAAACGAGTTTTTAACACTACTAAAAACACAAAGCTACAATAAAAGAAAAGTTCGCAAGAAAGACTCCAACTCACTGGATTAAATGAAAAATAAACATCTTCCAATGGAATAAATGCATGCAGCAAAAAAAAGTTAAAAATAAGAGCAATGATGTGCAAAAAGTCAAAATTAGAGAAATGGCTAAAAACAAAAAAAGAAAACAACAATGTTAACCAATGGACAGGAAATATCCTAACGACTCTAAAGAAAATAAAATCCTTAGAATCAAAATACCCATCCGCTTTATGTTTCCTGAAGCTATACGATATTATAAAACCGGACAATATGTAAAAAAAAGTAACTCCAGCATAGCCAGAAAAAAAATATCTTGCGAAAGATTTTATTATTGGATTGTCAACTGAATTAAGAACGCCTAGATGATGCAGAAATACGCCAACTGCTGCAAAAAAACGTAGTGATGTTAAACTAAAGATATGTTTATTTAACATTAAAAAATAACCTATGAATTTTCATTGCTTCCGCATGACTGAATATATTTTTCTAAATAGGGTTATTGGCAACAATCTTGGAAGAGAGCGCAACAACAAGATGCACGAAGCGGATAAAAAATTTTGAAAACCAAGTTTATGTTTAAGTCTCGCCAGTATTAACTCGCTGTGGATATAAGACAAACCACGACGACGGTTTAACATAGCATTTCCAGTTCTTGCGTAGACTAATATATCAGCTATATTACCTACAGTTTTCCCTTTTGATAAAACTCTTAGCCATAAATTATAGTCCTCCATAAAATGGTGATGCATATAACCACCAACGCTCATAATTTCATCTTTTTTGAACATAACCGTCATATGATTAAAGGGGTTTTTTAAAACTGCATATTTCAAAATATCCACATGCGTTTCAGGTACTTTTCGAACGCCGGTAGAAATATTAATGTCGTTTTCAAATTCGCTGATTGCCCCTCCTAAAATACAAAGTTCAGGGGATTCACTAAACTTTCTTATCTGAAGCTCAAAGCGATTTGGCACACAAATATCATCGGTATCCATTCTCGCAATTAGAGGATGATTACAACTCTTCATTCCAATATTAAGCGCATTGCCTAAACCAACATTATTTGGTAGTGGAACAATATGTAGTGGTAAAATCTCCGCCCACTTATTTATGACGGAGTGTAATTGTTCGTTTATCGGCCCATCCAGCACTACAATAATTTCGTTAGCTTGATAGGTTTGATTAAAAAGACTTTCAAAGCATTGCTCCAAATTACCAGGGGTCTCTTTAGTATATAAGGACATTAGAACACTAAAATCGATCATTTCTTTATTAAATCCCTATAGCAAGCACGGTATTTTGATGCAACGACTGACATGTCATAATTTTGACTAACCATATTATATAAAGACGAAATCAATTCTTCATTGCAAGTATCCATGGAGTTAACTACTTTAACGAAATCTGAAACAGTACCATCAAAGAAACAGATATTGTCATTTTCCAGGAGTTCTCTATAAACTGGCAAATCACGACATATAATTGGAAGCTTAGCAATTATGGCTTCAAATAAACTTAGCCCAAAGGATTCACTTGAACTTGGCATTGCATAAATATCAAATGTCTTAAGATAAGGGAGTGGGTTTGCTCTAAACCCAGTAAATATGCAACGATCATAAACCTTCAAACTAATGGCTAGATCTATTAACTCTTTTTCCCTGGCACCACCGCCGACAAAAATAGCGGCATGATTCGGTAAAAAAGGTAGGGCATGGACGATGGTATCCAGATGCTTCCCTGATGTAATAATAGAAGTTGAACCAATAATTTTCAGATTTCGTTTTACTAAAGAGGCGGCGGCTTCAATATATTCATCTTCAAGAACTGAGCTTTCCTCAATTTTACTTTCAACTGCTAACACATCGATTCCACTGCTAACAATATAAACATCTCCATTTGAAAAAGAACTGTAATAATTTTTCGCTATCGATGTGAATACAAATTTATTAGGGATAAATGAGAGAACAAGCTTCCATAAAAAGACAGATATTCTTGCTTTCATTGGTTTATATCTTGAAAATATATCCTCTTTAAGAAAGTTATGCATTGTTGTTACAAATGCTGCTCTAATTCCAGAGCAGCGCAGCAATACAAGTAATAAATCAGGGAAAAAACCATGGCTGTGAACAATATCGAACCCACGAAATTTATTAATGGTACCTAAAGAAAAATCCACCCTATTTTTCTTTATCCCAACAAAATTGAGTTTGTTCTTTGTGTTTTCACGCAAATAAAATATTTCTACATAACAACCCTGTGCTGTAAGCAGCTTGCACAAAGCTTCCACTTGAATCCCAGGACCACTTTTTGCAAGGCTAGGTAATATCATTGCTATTTTCATAGGTATCATTACTTATCCGATATGAGCTCGCTTGTCACCAGAGCATTTTTGAAATAGGTTTCATATACTAATGAATCATAGTTGACATCATTTAATACAAACGGGATGAAATTAAATGTTAAGTTATCAAAGGAAATAGGAGCTATATCGTTTTTGAAATATGAAGCCATACTAAATAAGCTATAAAACAAAACCAACACAAACTTCAACACAACTTTCCTACCTATCTGAAAATATTTAAAGTAGTTATTAATCGCGACATCATAAAATAAAAATATAATAAAAAAAGTCGACATTCGTGACATGAAAGGTATAAAAATACCGACCAAGAAGACCAAGCCTCCAAAGAAAAGCTGTCTTTTTAAGAATACAACTGAATAATCTCCAGTATATTTTAGCTCTCCAATGTTTTTAAATTGATATAATAAGTAAATAATTGAGAAAATAAGAGAAGGCCCAACATGTAATGTTAAATCTGTGATTTCACGATAAACTTTAATCTTGAGAAAAATAACAGGCAGTAACTGCACACCTATATTCACCAGAGAGTCACTGGTCAGCAACAGCAAAAGAAAGGAGGCTATAGAGAGAGAAATAAATATAAAAGCTTTAGAATTCTTTATGCTCGCCAAAAGAAATGCACATCCGACAATAACTGCTGATGCATGAAATGCTATTGCAAGCAAAAGATAGAAATTAGACTTTTTTTTGTTTAAATTTAATCTAGTAGTTAATGCACATAGTGCTAATATTGCGGAAACAAACTGTCTTAACTGCTCTAAAATTAATGTATTACCAAAACAAATAATAAGCAATAGTAAAAAAAATGGTAAATTACAGTCTTTATTATCAAGGACAAACTTAGTAAGTATAGCAAATGACAACAGGAAAAACAGGAGCGTTGTGATGCCAAAGTTATAATGAGACAAGAATGACAAGCATGAATACAATAAATAAAATCCAGGCTCAAACCATGCAGTTCCTTCACGAGTGAAAAAGTTTACATAATAATTTACCCAATCTTCTCCATTAAGGTAAAAAGCGGTGTAAGCCACGCCCAATAAAAAAACCAAAGAATAAGCGACTATTCTTTTTAAAGAAGCCTTAAAGTTTGGCCAAAGTAATGACAAGAACAGAAGCGGCATACATTGCGATAAAATAAACATTATTTACATAACCTATTATATAAAGATATATACCATTGAAAAAGATCAATATATTTCAAGAACCTCAATCTTTTATTGGAATTAGCTATGATCTGAATTAAGTTATGAACATAAGGAGCTTTGTATCTTTTTCTTACTGAAACATTAAACTTTAATAAATCTTTTTTTAATAACTCGCTGATGCCCGAAGACGTTACCTGGTTTTGATGAATACGATACTTTACAGTTATTACTGAACAATATGAAATACATTCATTATTCGAAAATAATTTATACCAAAGAGGTAAATCTTCTAGCAAGTAATAACTTTCATCATACCCATGATACTTGTCAAATGTTTCTCTGGATATCATTACCCCTGGAGCAACATTTGAAAAACCAAGTAAGAAGAGCCAGTCTGAGTATTTAGAATTTTGTTCCGACTTATTCTTTATTAAATTCCATGTAAAGGAATATGGGAAAACTTCAGTTGAAACATTTTCTCCAAATGTTTCAAATCGGGAAAACACAATACCGGTATTACTTTTTCTTGAAGCCATTAGATCTTCAATTGCTGTAGCTTCTAACAGATCATCTGCACCTAAAAACTTAATCCAGCTACCAGATGAAGCCATCGCACCTCTATTACAATTAGCAGGTATCCCAGCTCGTAGTTCACTAGTGATCACTTTAAATTTAACTTGTGAATTATTTTTTTCATTCCATTGTTTACAACAATTGACAGTATTATCTGCCGAGTTATCATCAGAAACTATAATTTCAATGTTAGAATAAGTCTGTTTTAAACAACTATCTAGCGTTTCTTCAATAAAATCAGCAGAATTATATGTCACTATTACGATAGACACCATTTCTTCATGGTTTAACATTTCGAAATCCATATATAGCCTTAAGTACCATAAACTTGAAGAGAGACCAAGTTAGTAATTTTTTATTATGCTTAGTAATTTCTATTATATTTTTAAGCTTAACTTTCTGAATTAAACTGGAAACCGCCAGGTCCCATTCACTTTTATTATTTATTTTTTTTCGCCAGAGGGACCTTTTTATTGTTAAATTAGTAGCAACTCTGATCATATACAAATGAACGGCAGGAATTAACAAGCTTAATGATGGAGTATCGGTGATGATGTCTGCTAATCGTTGAGCTGTAAATGCCATTTTAAACAAATTTCTATTAACTCTTCTGGTTGTTGAAAGTGTGTTTTCTGCATAATAATACTTCCCTTCAGATAGAGTAATTTTTCGGGCATTTAACATAGCCATCCGAGCTATTAACTCATCATCATTGACATTATTAGCTAAACCTCCAGCAATATTTTTGATTGCATTATAGCCAGCCAGAATCGTCTCTTTCCGATATATACCAAACGCATGAATACCCCATAACGAAATTGTATTCTCGAATGCAGTATATCCAGAAATCGGCCAATTTTGAATTGTGTAGTTAAAACGTGTGGGCTCCTTTTGAGTAGAACACACATAATAATCAAATAAAGCCAGATCAATTTCTTTATTGTTCTCACATTCGGCCAATGCTTTTTTTATAGAAAATTGATCAAGTTTGTCATCGCAATCACAAAAAACAATAAAATTACTTTCGGAGTTATTAATCCCTACAAGGCGCGCCTCTGCAGCACCTCCATTTTTTTTGCTAATAACCCTGATATTTTTATTATTACGTATAAAAGAGTCATTAGAGATGATCTCAAATGTTTTATCAGTAGAACCATCATCAATGAGTACGAACTGTATTTGAGGGTCATATATTTCACACAGCATGTTTAGAAAAGCATTAATATTTCGCTCTTCATTATATACTGGTGTTATGACTGAACATTTATATGGATATTCTTGACTCATGCTATATCACTAACCTTTTGTAGCCTCTTAATATGAGCAATATATATAAGTATAGAAACTATTAAATAACCTAAATAGGTTATACAGTATGCAATGCTTACCCCAGTAAATGAGAAATACTTTGTTAACCCCCACGTTAATAAGGGAAATAAGATTGAAAATGTGATCTCCAGTATAGCATTAATCTTAAAATATCCCTTAGCTAATAACACTGTTGCAAATAACCAACTTGTTATTCTGAAAACATCACCCAAATTCTGAAATAAGAACAATTGTTTTGCTGCAATAAATTCCGAACTGAATAATATCTTCAATATATATTCTTTACCCCAAAATATACTCATAGCAAACATGCAGGCAAAGGGAATAACAATGAGACTGCCTGTTTTTAAAACAGAAATATGTTCTTTAACTGTCTTGGCGGCTGCTGTTTTGGGGAAATAATATACAGTTAGTGCGGTTGTCAGGACTGCCAGGTAAGCTTCAGATAACTTCGATACAGACTGCCAATAGCCAGCATATTCTGCTGAAAAATCTTTGGTTAAAATAGTCCTCACTAGAATGAGAGATACAGGGCCGGTCAGTGCGCCAATTATGCCCATGAAAAAATAATTTCTCATTTCAGATATATGAGACGAGGTGGTTTTACCAACCCAGAAATGATATTTGAACCAATCGCATTTCATGACTACAAATACAAGCCATAGGCCTGCAATTGCATTATTCAATGCCGCAGCAATCAATGCTCCCTTTAACCCAAAAAGATATACCAATAACATCATAGAGATGGCAGAAAAAACAACAGCACATCCATTAGCAACAAAAAACCTATAATGGTCTCCAAGACCATTGAGCACACCCAAGAATATATTATTTATAACATTTAGCGGTACAACAATCAAAGCAAGTATGACTATCCAATAATAAGTTTTCGTTGAAAATAAAAGCATTGATATATTACTTGATAGAATGCACCCCAGGCAAATGATAAACAGGCATGCTACTACAGAGAGCTTTAAGGCAGCTCTCCAGTAGTATTTTGCACTTTCATAATCATTTTTATTTTCTGCGGAATATCTGTTTATCCCCTGAGAAACCTGAGAGGATACAAAACCATTTATGAACGTCACCAGATTTTGTAATTGCCCTAATCCCGCAATCCCCACTGGACCTGTATATATTGCAACAACTTTTGATATCGCGAAACCGCATAATAGTCGCAGAAGTGTCAATATTCCGCTAAAAATAGTTACTTTTGCAAAATTCAAATTTGCCATCCATTTATTTTTTGAATGACAAAGTCGACCTCATCATCGGTCATAACTGGCGAAATTGGCAAAGAGAGTACGGAATTATGCAACATTTCTGAGACAGGTAAGGATAAATGTGAAATTTCTGAGTAAGCCTTTTGATGATGAGGAGGTATCGGGTAGTGTACAAGGGTTTGTATTCCCTGATCATTCAAATAGTTAACAAGACTATCCCTATTTACTGTTTTAATAACATATAAATGCCATACGTGTGAAACATCATTGTCAGGATGAACTGGAAGAGTAATATTTTTGTTAGTAATATTCTCTTGATATTTCTTAGCTATATCTCTTCTGCGTTTATTTTCATTATCTAAATTTGGTAATTTGACGCTTAAAAGCGCTGCCTGTAATTCATCCAGTCGACTATTTACCCCTTTATAGAGATTTTGATATTTTACATGTGAGCCATAATTACGAAGAGCTTTTAGTGTATCTGCTAAGCCATCATCATTCGTTGTGATCGCACCAGCATCACCCAGAGCACCTAAATTTTTCCCCGGGTAGAAACTAAACGCACCTGCATCCCCCCAACTGCCTGCCTTGATTTTAAACTGCTCAGCTCCTTGTGATTGCGCACAATCCTCAAGAACTAATATATTGTTTGCAGCAGCATATTCCTGTATTTCTTTCATCGGTGAAATCTGACCGTAAAGATGAACAGGAAGGATCACTTTTGTTTTTGTCGTAACAGATGCTTTTATATTTTCTAGAGATAAGTTAAAAGTATTTACATCAGGTTCTACAAGTATTGGAGTTAAATTATTTTCAGATATTGCAAGAATAGAAGCAATATATGTATTAGATGGTACGATAACCTCGTCACCTTCTTGCAATTTACCCATTTCTTTCCAGGCGCGTAAAACCAACACCAGGGCTTCTAAGCCGTTCGCTACACCAATACAGTGTTTAACACCACAGTAATTAGCAAATTCAGACTCAAACTTTTGGAGATGATTTCCCATTACATACCATCCCGAATCTAACACAGATTCGAATGCACTCATTAACTCCGCATGATAAACCTGATTTATTTTTTGAAGATCAAGAAATTTAATCATTTAATAACACACCCTATAATTTGTACTGTATATCAAAAAGTAAATTTTTTTAATGTTGGCTTTTCACTAACCCTAGTCGTTTTAATTTTTGAGGTCAGTGATCGCTTTGAAAGAAGCATAGTCTCGAATATAATCACTTTCATCATAATAATCATCGGCCAGAACCATTAAGACACAATCGTCGCTGAAATCATACATTTCATGCCAAACCATGGGTTCGATTATTAATCCAACCGTCGGTGAATCCAAAAGCACATGCTCAACTTGTTTTCCATCATCAAGCAAGAACTTACAAGATCCCTTAACAGGAACAGCTATTTGCGTTAGTTTTTTATGGGCATGAAAGCCTCTTCTGACGCCTGGTGTCGTATCAAACATGTAGTAGACCCGCTTGATATCAAGCGGTATGTCTTTTTCTTGCTCAATAACTACCAATGCACCCCTGTCATCACCTTTTTTGTTTAGCTGAATCAAATTCATTGTATTTTAATGCCCTTTTACTAATTTTAATAAATACTGTCCATAATGGTTTTTTGCTAATTTAGAACCAATAGCCGTAAGGGTCTCATCATTTAACCATCCATTTCGCCAGGCAATCTCTTCTGGACAAGCTACCATCATACCCTGACGTTTTTGAACTGTTTCGACAAAACTTCCGGCCTCAATTAAACTATCATGGGTGCCGGTATCAAGCCATGCAAAACCGCGACCTAACAATTCGACATTTAAATTATTATTGTTAAGGTAAATTTCATTGACTGTTGTTATTTCTAACTCGCCTCTTGCCGACGGTTTTATATTTTTTGCAATATCAATGACGTTATTGTCATAAAAATAGAGTCCCGTCACCGCCCAATTAGACTTAGGCTGAGCTGGTTTTTCCTCTATACTTATTGCCTTGAAATCACTATTAAATTCAACCACACCGAACCGCTGTGGATCCATGACTTGGTAGCCGAAGACTGTTGCCCCACTTATTCTACTACTCGCCAGCTGTAATTTAGGTGTGAATCCTTGTCCGAAGAAAATATTATCGCCTAATACTAAACAGACTGGCTCTTGCCCAATAAAATTCTCACCTATAATGAAGGCCTGTGCCAAACCATCAGGATTTGGTTGAATAGCGTAACTCAAATTAATACCAAATTGACTGCCATCCCCCAAAAGTCTTACAAAACCGCTCTGATCTTCAGGTGTTGTTATTATAAGTATATCTTTGATACCTGCCAGCATTAAAACGGACAAGGGATAATAAATCATTGGTTTATCATAAACGGGAAGAAGTTGTTTAGATACTCCCAAAGTTACAGGATACAGCCTGGTACCAGAGCCACCAGCGAGAATTATACCCTTCATTCATTATCTCCATATTGTTTTGATAACCAAGATGTGTAAGCACCACTTTTCACATTATTGATCCACCCTTGATTATTGAGATACCATTCAACCGTTTTACGAATGCCACTGTAAAAAGTCTCTTGTGGTTTCCAGCCTAATTCTTCAGCTATTTTGTGCGCATCGATTGCATATCTTCTGTCATGGCCTGGGCGATCAGCTACATAACGGATCTGACTGCGGTAAGATGTCCCTTTAGGTACAATTTCATCCAACAGATCGCAAATCGTATGGACCACGTCCAGGTTCTGCTTCTCGTTATGGCCGCCAATGTTGTATGTTTCACCCGGTTTCCCTTGAGTGACAACGGTGTAGAGTGCACGCGCATGATCTTCTACATACAGCCAGTCACGGATTTGATCGCCTTTACCGTAAATTGGCAGAGCTTTACCTTCCAGCGCATTCAGAATAACCAACGGGATCAGTTTTTCCGGGAAATGGTACGGGCCGTAGTTATTCGAACAGTTGGTGACGATAGTCGGGAAACCGTAGGTACGAAGCCAGGCACGCACGAGATGGTCACTGGAGGCTTTCGACGCTGAATACGGGCTGCTTGGTGCATACGCGGTGGTTTCTGTGAAGAGTGGCAGCTCAGTTGATTCCGGATGTTCATCAGGATGCGGTAAATCACCATACACTTCGTCGGTAGAGATGTGATGGAAACGAAACGTTTTCTTCGCCTGCTCATCCAACGTAGACCAGTACGCTCGAGCGGCTTCCAGAAGCACATAGGTGCCGACGATATTGGTTTCGATAAACGCAGCCGGGCCGGTAATTGAACGATCGACGTGACTTTCAGCTGCCAGGTGCATCACCGCATCAGGCTTGTGTTTTGCGAAAATGCGATCCATAGCGTCTTTGTCGCAAATATCTGCATGTTCAAAGGCATAGCGGTCGCTTTCGCTGACTTCACTAAGCGACTCAAGATTACCGGCATAGGTCAGCTTATCCACATTGACGACGTCGTCCTGGGTATTTTTAATAATATGTCGTACAACTGCTGAGCCGATAAAGCCGGCACCGCCCGTCACAAGAATTTTCACGTTATCTGTTCCGTCTGTTGGAAATGTCTGGATACTGACGCTCTGAAACCTGACCATTTAGAAACGTTTCAGAAATTGAGCACGCTACCGCCCCTGGCTTAACAGCTACCAGTGTACTGAGCGGTGTTTGATTAAATGATTTTTCTTGTCTGGATACAGACAAAAACTGGCGTTAATTGTCGTCCTAAACGACCTTAGAAACAAGCACAAATCGCTACAAACCTGCTCAGGCTTGAATCAGATAACTCAATGTTATCATTAGTATTAATAACGAAAAACGGCAGTCATCATTATGGATATGCTTCAACACACCTTAATGATGACTGCCGCTGGTTCAAGCCGTGGCAGGAATATCAGTCGTTATTAGCCAGCAACTTTTCAATACGGCTTCTGAACTTCGCCCCTTCTTTCAGGTTACGCAGCCCATAATTTACAAACGCCTGCATATACCCCATTTTCTTACCGCAGTCATAGCTATCGCCGGTCATCAGCATGGCGTCCACGGACTGCTTCTTCGCTAACTCAGCAATCGCGTCGGTCAGTTGGATGCGGTCCCAGGCGCCTGGCTCGGTTTTTTCAAGTTCCGCCCATATATCTGCGTTCAGAACATAACGGCCAACCGCCATCAGGTCCGAATCAAGCGTCTGTGGCTGATCCGGTTTTTCAATGAACTCGACGATGCGGCTCACCTGCCCTTCCGTCTCAAGCGCTTCTTTCGTCTGAATTACGGAGTACTCAGAGAGATCGCCTTTCATGCGTTTAGCCAGGACCTGGCTACGCCCTGTTTCATTGAAACGTGCCACCATTGCCGCCAGGTTGTAACGTAGCGGATCGGCAGAAGCGTTATCAATGATGATGTCCGGCAGCACAACGATGAACGGGTTATCGCCCACCACTGGACGGGCACACAAAATCGAGTGGCCGAGACCCAGCGGCTGCGCCTGGCGCACGTTCATAATAGTCACGCCTGGAGGACAAATAGACTGAACTTCCGCTAGCAGCTGGCGTTTGACTCGCTGCTCCAGCAACGCTTCGAGTTCGTAAGAGGTGTCGAAGTGGTTTTCAACCGCGTTCTTAGACGAGTGGGTAACCAGGACGATTTCTTTGATCCCTGCAGCAACAATCTCATCGACAATGTACTGAATCATTGGCTTATCGACGATCGGCAGCATCTCTTTTGGAATGGCTTTTGTGGCTGGCAGCATATGCATGCCCAGACCTGCTACCGGAATGACTGCTTTCAAATTGATCATTATCTCTTCCACCTTAAAATGGTTGACGAAGTATAAACCGTGTCAGGAAAAATGCCTGATAAAGAAAGTCTACTGCGTCGAATGCAAATCACGTTTAGTTCAGAACGCTGATTACTTAAGTTCATTACGCTATAAGTGTGACCCAGAATCGTCAAAAACCCTATCAATAAAGAAGCCGTAGAGTCTGTTTCCGACAAATCCCAGATCAGCAGCCGCTATTCAGAAACGAACGTGATGTCATCTTTCTTCTCATGAACGAACTCATACTTCAACGTACGGTCCAGCCCTTGAGATAAGGTATAAGGCGCTTTAAAACCTGATGTGTGTACTTTCGTGGCATCAAATTGAGTGGTGGCACAGAATTTTTTGACACGAACGGAACTGATCGCATACTTTTTACCAGTCACTTTGCTAAGAATATCAAAACAAAAGCCACCAAGCATACCTAAAGGATAAGGGAGATGAACTGATGGGATTTTTTTGCTAAGGCTCTTTTCCACCTCAGCAACCAGCTGATTCATATTCAGATCGGGCTTATCGACATAATTGTATACATCGTAGCCAGGTTTGACGTTGCTCAATCGGAATTTGATAAACTCCACAATATTGCCGACATAAGCCATGGACTTGTAGTTAGTTCCGGCCCCCACCATTGCGAATTTGCCACCCGCAATTTGCTTAAGAAGATTGAAGACATTGCCACGATTGCGTTCACCAAAAATGACCGTTGGACGAACAATTGTCAGAGATCGCTCTTCTGGAGCTTTGTTGAACCATTCACGCAGCACCTCTTCCGCCTGCCACTTACTTTTACCATAGTGGTTAAAAGGATCGTGCGGGTGAGATTCGTCAGGATTGACTTTATTGAGACCATAAACAGCAACTGAGCTGGTAAAAATAATGTTCTTAACATTATTTTTTTCCATCGCTGCCAGTACATTACGTGTACCCTGAACGTTTACATCATAGTAGAGCGACGTTGGGCTGACATCATCACGATGCTCGGCGGCGAGCAATACCACCGTGTCGAAACCGGCAAGCGCCTGATCGAGTTGCTCCTGATTACGTACATCTCCGGAAACAGTAATCTCAGGGTAGAAATGGCTTTGCTGTTTGTCGAAGTTGGTGACATCAAACTCAGCCTTAGAAATCTCGATCAAACGAGTCCCAACGAAGCCGGACGCGCCAATAAACAAAACTTTATCGTTCATAAACCACTCAGTACATTTGTGTTTGGCAAACCTCCGGTAATCTCTGCATTCCCTGAGGTATCGCTAATGATAAGACAGAACTGACGAAAATGTGGCACGGATTATAAACCCTAAAATCGCTGAGTTCAGTAACAAATTTTAGGGGTTACCGCGCACTCAATGAGATATGATGTCAAGACTTACTTCCTGAAGGAAGGAAGCGCAAAGTTCAGCCTTTCCACATTCACCACCTGCTGGTCGACACGGTCAATATCCACCGAGCTTTGCCCCTTCTCATTAACGGCTTTTATGTTCGCCAGCGACAGCAGCGTCTCGTCTTTCGCCATAAATTTACCCCGCACATCCTTGCGCAGGTCGAAGTTGATCTTCAGGGCGGGCCCCACAGCAGCTTCCTGCATCACATTGATGTTGCGTAAAAAAAGATGTTGCGGCTTGTTGTGCAGTTCAAGCGTAGCACGCTGCATATCCACGTTGGTTATCGCCACAAACGAGGTCGCGTTACCGGATGAAATCTGTATTCCGCGCAATTTATAGGCAAGCTGGCGGTTATCGAGGTGAATATTATTGAGCTTGAAGTTCTGCGGGATGGACAAATAATCGCCTTTTATCACCCCATAGCCAATTAACATTCCAGCACTGTTCACCATATCGACATTATCAATAATGAAATTATCACAGCCATAAATGGCCACCGTGGCGTTGTCTATTCCCGCCTTTTTACTGAAGTCGGGAGTAATATTTTTGGCTTTAATATTGCGGATAACAAAATGTTTGCCGTTTTCCACGTGCACCAGCTGGCGACAGTTGCTGCCGGTAATGTTGGCCACCACGAAGTTCTTGACGGTTTGCTTCTCCGGATAGTCATTATCGTAGGTGCTGCCGGCGAGGCCAATGCCGATGCCCCAGTTGATCTTGCCGTTGGTGCAGTTGATGTTGTCGATGACATGATCGGAGATCAGGATATTGCGATCGTTGATGGCGACGTTCCACTCGATCGCATCGCCCTGCAGGTGACTAAATTTGCTGTTGGTGATGCGCGCTCCGTCCACCTGGTTATGGAAACCCTGACGCAGGATGGCGTAGTTGGCCTGACTCACGCTGATGTTATCAATCAGCAAATTGCGCATCACGCTGGGTTTCTTGCCGCCGATGTAGATCTGCGTCACCGGGCCAAACCCGCTCATGGCCAGCCCTTTGATAACGCAATCAGAGCCGCGAACGTCGAGGGTAATGTTCTCCGTGCGGCCCGCACCTTCACCTATCACTTTGCTGCCTTCCTGCAGCACAAAGCGGCCGCGCCCGTTACCGGTTAACGCCCCGCGGATCAGCAGCGTTTTACCGTCGGGAATGAAAATACCCGTGTTGATGTTTTCGCAGGTGAGCCCGGCAGGGACCACAACCGTGTCGCCATCAGTAAATGCCTGCTTAAAGGCGGCGATCCAGTCGTTGTTATTGTACTGATTAACAGAGACCGTTCTTCCGGTTGCCGCCCGCGCAATGCGTGACGACAGCAGCGGCGTGGCCGCCAGAACGGACAGAGAAGAGACAAAGGTGCGTCGGGTAATCTTTTTCAGCATACATCCTCGGCGTTACAACGTTTGCAGCAGGCTCGCTAACTGGCGATTAATCACCTGCTGGTTAAAATCGGTTTCAACTTTTTCTCGGGCATTCTGGAGCACCGGCTCCAGCGCCTGCTGGTCGATGTCGCTGAAGGCAGCTAATCGGTCCGCAAGGGCCATGGCGTTATTCTCCGGCACCAGCCAGCCGGAATGGTCCGACTTAATCAGCTCCGGGATCCCGCTGTGCAGGGTCGATACCACCGGTATACCCACGGCCATCGCCTCCATCAGCGCCACCGGAATGCCTTCCATATCACCATCGGCACCCGTTACGGAGGGCAGCAGGAACACATCTGCCTCGTCGAGCATGGCCTTGACCTCGTGGCTCGGCTTGAAACCGGGCATCTCTACGACATCTTCCAGCTGATACTGTTCGATAAGCGTGCGCAGACGACGCTCCCACGGCCCAATGCCGAGAATGCGGTAGTGGAAATCCACCCCGCGCGCTTTCAGCTGGCGGCAGGCTTCAATCGCCACATGCAGCCCTTTCTTCTCGGTCAGACGCGCGACGGAGATGATCTGCAGCGGTGTTCCCGGCACCTTTACAGGACGACGCGTGAAGCGCGTTAAATCCACGCCCATTCGCGAAACGGCAATTTTCTCTCCCGGACAGCCCATGTTTTTCAGCCGTCCGGCCCACAGGTCGCTGATAGGCAGCATCATGTCGCCGCGTCGGAAAAGCTGCTGGTATTCCGGCGTGTAGTGGTTCAGCACTTCACGGCTTGAGATGTCGATACCGTGGAAGATGGTCGCAATTTTACCGTCAATCACCCCCAGTTCGCGCAGCTTCGCGGCGGTGACGCCCGCCGGGCCAAAGTGAGCGATAAACACGTCGGCACGATACGGCTGCGCCGTTTGCCCGCAGATGGCCGACAGGATCAGATTGCGTGACTCCGCCCCATAGCGGGAAACATTCAGCGCCCGCCACGTCGACGCGCGGTGGATCCCGCGTAATGTCTGGCTGGCCCGGTGGCGCAGCTTGCTCAGCTTCCCGGACGGCTCATCCTGCAGCCAGCGGGTTTTCGCCTCCAGCCCATACTGGGTATACGCCGCATGGGTGTTTTGGGTATCGCCCTTTTGCAGGGCGATAATCTCCACGTCATATCCCATATCGATAAACGCGGTGATTTGGTTCAGAACAAACGTTTCGGACGACAGCGGAAATTTCAGTAAGAAGAAACCAACCTTCATTTCCCCTCCCGTACGCGATCGAGTACCGATTTCACCATCCCAATGCCCTTCTCGCGCTCGGCTTTCACCGCCACCGCCAGACGTTCATTGATAGCAGGCAGTTGGCCGAGCGTGTCCCCCACCATCGCCCCGAGCGATCCATCCAGCAGATGACGAATATCCACCGCCATTTCCGGCATACCGAGCTGCTGCATAATCCCGGCGGACTTGTGCTCATAGTTAATGGCAATGGCCGGCGTGCCGAAGTTCATGGAGATAATGGCGGAGTGCAGACGGGTGCCCACCGTCAGGTCGCAGGCGGAGAGCAGCTTGCCCATCTCCAGGTCGTTCAGTTCATCCATCACCACGTGATAGCGGGACGGGTCGTTCACCAGATTGCGCAGGTTCAGCGCCACCATACGGTCGTCTTTGTTGTAACTGTCGATACCGGTGCAGGTTGAGAGCGCCAGCACCTGGTACCCGCTGTCCAGCACGCGGTTCACCACGTCGGCGAAGGCTTTCTCATACGCCGCCTGCGTCGTGCCTAAACGTTTATCAAAAGGCGCCAGCTCACGCAGGGTTATTGCGACGGTTTTCTGTTTCGCCGCCACGTCGAGCCAGTGCTGCACCGCGTAGCTCGGCTGGAAGCTGTCGTCCTGGTGATCCACCAGCCAGGCGGTGTCCACGCCGTGCTCAACTTTTGAGGTGTCAATTTCGCTGCGCTTCATCATGTCGAGGCTGACCGACTCGCGCAGGATCAGCGCATCGCAGTGGCCAAACACATAGTTCGCCAACTGATTAAACTGCGGATCCTGGAATGGCCCGACGCTGTGGCCGATCATAAACAGCGGCTTTTTCGCCATGAACGTGCACAGCGCATGCTCAAACTGCGGTACGCCGTAGAGATCGACGAAGAATGAACCGCCGACCTGGATAATGGCGTCATAGCCGGACAGCAGGCGAACAAAGTCGGTAAAGCCCTGCGCGATAGCAATGTTGCGCAGCTTGCCGGTATCGGTCACACGGGAGAGCAGCACCTGATGCTGATAGCGACGACGCAGCACTTTCTTCACGCGGCCCATCACGCCCGCGGCGTTGTTATGCTGTTTCATCTGGCTGTAGAGCGGGTCGCCCATCACCGGGCGGTTCAGTAACCAGGATGAGCTGACCGGATAACGGCTCATCACGTCCACTTCGGTCTCAGGCTTAAGGGTGTTAATTGCATCCAGTAAACCGCGCAGGATGGCGCTGTCGCCACGGTTGCCGCAGGTGTGGTTGCCAAGAATTAATAATTTCATAATGGCCTCTTAAATAACTAGCCTGCGCGAAGCAGCGTTTTCATTTTTTCGTTACGGCAAAACTGGCGCTTCATCTCTACCACCAGCGCATTGCGAGAAAGTACGATCATCACGACGAAGGCCAGCGCCCCCGCGGCAACCTGCACCGCCAGCAGCGCGGCCAGCGGCAGATGGCCGCTGAGGATAATGCCCAGGCCGTAGCTCACCGCCAGGGTTGGCAATGAGAGATAGAACGGCAGCCACAGGCTCAGGATGTACTGACGGTAGCTGGAACCCAGCACCGGCTTGATCATGATGAAGTAGCTCAGAACGGTATTGACGATCTGCACCAGCAGGAAGCCCAGCGTCACGCCGATGGCGCCGGCCATATGCCCGCCGACGATAATCGCCGGAATAAACAGGAAGGTTTTGAACACGTTGAACTTAAAGCTGATGTCCACGCGCGCTTTTGCCATCAGCAGGGACCCAATCGGGTTTCCCACGGAGCGCAGCAGCCCCACCACGCACAGCAGCTGCAGGATCGGGATGATGCCGTTCCACTTATCGCCAAATACCAGCGGCACGAAATTGCTGGAAACCACCATCAGCCCCAGCAGCACCGGGAAGTTGATGATCCCCACCACGGAAAGCAGCTTGTAGAAGTTGATGCGCAGCTTCTCTGTGTCGTCCTGAATCTTGGCAAACGCCGGGAACAGCACGCGGGTGATTATTGGGTTCAGCTTCATCGGCGGCACCACCGCGACGTTGTAGGCCAGGTTGTAGCCCCCCGCCACGCTCGCGCCAAGAATACGCGCCAGCACCAGCGTCGACAGGTTGGTATTCACATAGTTGATGATGCTGTCCGCCGTCAGCCACGCGCCAAAGCGCAGGTTGGACGAGACGGACGCAAGAGAGAAATGCAGTCCCGGGCGGTAAATTTTACGCCCAAAGTAGCCGAACAGCAGCGTACGCACGGCAGAGTTCACCAGGTAACCGAGGATGGCGGTCATCGCCAGCGGCCAGAAATGGGCGCTCACGACGGTAAAGGTAAAGCCCGCCAGCACGGCGCTGGTCTCGATCATGCCGATCTTGTTGAACTCCAGCTCTTTCTGCATCAGCGCGCGGAACTGCTGTCCGTGCGGGATCACCACGAAAGCAAACGACAGCGTGCGCATCAGCGGAGCGAGATCCGGGTTGTGCAGCACGCTGGCGATGGTATCGCTCAGCAGAAACACCAGCACAAACACGAAAATCCCCAGCCCCACGTTCAGCCAGTAGAGCGTGGTCAGCTCCAGATGGCTAATCTCTTTGCGCTGGATAATCGAGTTGGCGATACCAAAATCAGACAGCGTATCGGCCAGCGCGATAATCACCAGCGAGACGGTCAGCAGGCCGAACTGGTGATTATCAATAATGCGCGCCAGCACGGTCATTTGCACCAGACCGAGGCCAATGATGACGATGGTCGCCATCGCTGACCACTTCGCCCCGCTGATGGTTTTTTCACGTAAGCTCATCTTAGTACGCCGCTTTGTTCACGAAACCTTTGAAGATGGTCAGAAAAACAATCTTGATATCGAACCAGATACTCCATTCACGGATGTACTCCAGATCGAATTCGATACGTTTTTCCATTTTTTCCAGCGTGTCGGTTTCGCCGCGCCAGCCATTGATCTGCGCCCAACCGGTGATGCCCGGCTTCACCTTATGGCGCAGCATGTAGCCCTCAATCAGCGAGCGATACTGCTCGTTGTGCGCCACCGCGTGCGGACGCGGGCCAACAATCGACATGCCGCCGGTAAAGACGTTGATAAACTGCGGCAGTTCATCCAGCGAGGTGCGGCGCAGGAAGTTCCCCACGCGGGTGACGCGCGGATCGTTCTGCGTTGCCTGGGTCACCACCTTGTCGTTTTCCATCACCTTCATGGAGCGGAATTTCCACACCATAATCGGCTTGCCGTCCATACCGTAGCGGGTCTGGCGGAAGATAACCGGGCCGGGAGAGCTCAGCTTCACCGCCAGCGCAATGCAGCACAGAACAGGCGAAATCAGCAGCAGGATCAGTGAAGAGAGCACGATATCTTCCACGCGCTTCAGCACGCGGTTAATACCCGACAGCGGCGTGTCGTATAGCGGTACCACCGGCACGCCGTTCACCTCTTCAATGCGGGAGTGAAGGATGTTGAAGGTAAACACGTCCGGGATCAGGATCACGGAGCAGGTGGTGTCCGCCAGCTCGCGCATCAGTTGCTTAATGCGGGATTCGTCTCTCATCTGCATGGCAATGTAGACGTTGTGAATTTTGCCGGCTTTCGCGTCTTCAATAAGCTGGTCGTAATTACCCGCCCAGTCCGCAGGGACGCCGCCCGGCTTCGCATCGTGATAGATCCCCACCACTTCAAAACCTAACCACGGCTCTTTGCGAAAGCTGTCGAGCAGTACCTTCCCGACCGGCAGATCGCCCGCCACGGCAACGAAGCGACGGTTATAACCCCGGTTACGCAGCCAGCCCGCACCAAAGCGGATCAGGGAACGGCACACCACCATGCCGACGCTGGTTAACAGATACCAGCAGAGATAGGTGACGAGGCGATTGTCAAAATCATGGCTGAACGCCACCAGGCCTGCGCTGAATATCAGGCTAAGGGTCCAGTTCTGCAGCAGCAGCATCAGTTCGGTAGTCATTTTGACGCCGCGCCACGAGCGGTAGAAATCGGTCATTCCGCCGATCATTTGAAACACGACCAGCGCAATCAGGGCCATCAGCAGATGCATATATAAGAACGGCAGCCCGCTGATCCGACACACCGCCCACAATCCACCGACCATGATGGTGATATCAGAAAAACGCTGCACCATAGAGATTAACGATGCATTCGTTCTCGCTCGTTCGCGTTTTTTTAGATTCGTCATCGTTGTTCCTGTATTCGGTTCCCCCTCCCACCGGGAGGGGCAATTATTACTGATTCAACAGCGCCAGAATGTCCTTCGTTCGGGCTTCCATCAGCGCCGTATCAGCACGGGACTCCACGTTCAGGCGCACCACC
Organism: Enterobacter sp. C6; assembly: GCF_008122455.1. Lineage (NCBI taxonomy): Bacteria > Pseudomonadati > Pseudomonadota > Gammaproteobacteria > Enterobacterales > Enterobacteriaceae > Enterobacter > Enterobacter sp. C6. The sequence continues at coordinate 27,628 of NZ_QPFW01000241.1, read as the reverse complement.
GGCTCGGTGTTGGACGAGCGCAGGTTAAAGCGCCACTGCGGGAACGCCATGCTGATGCCGTCCGTACGGTCAATTTCCAGCGCGTGAAGCGCAAAGTGCTGCTCCACGCGGGCAATGGCCTCGGCCGGCTGCGCCAGCTTGCTGTTGATCTCCCCGCTCGCCGGGAACGCCGCCATGCGGTCGCGCACCAGCTCGCCCAACGTCTGCCCCTTCAGGCACAGCAGCTCGGTGACCAGCAGCCACGGGATCATCCCGCTGTCGCAGTAGGCAAAATCACGGAAGTAGTGGTGGGCGCTCATCTCGCCGCCGTAAATGGCGTCTTCTTCGCGCATGCGCTCTTTGATGAAGGCGTGGCCGGTTTTGGACATCACCGGCGTGCCGCCTGCCGCGGACACCACGTCGACGGTATTCCATGACAGGCGCGGGTCATGAATGATTTTCGCCCCGGGGTTTTTCTCAAGGAACGCTTCCGCCAGCAGGCCGACAATGTAGTAGCCCTCGATGAACTGCCCTTTCTCGTCGAACAGGAAGCAGCGGTCGAAGTCACCGTCAAAGGCGATACCCATGTCCGCACCGTGCTCAATCACCGCGTTGCGGGTGTCGTCGCGGCACTCCGGCAGCAGCGGGTTAGGAATACCGTTCGGGAAGTTGCCGTCCGGGGTGTTGTGCACTTTCACGAAGGTCACCGGCACGTTCAGCGCCTTAAAGCGGGCTTCCAGCGCATCCACCACCGGGCCGGCCGCGCCGTTACCGGAGTTGATCACCAGCTTCAGCGGCTTGAGGTTCGCCACGTTGATGTAGCCCAGCAGGTGGTCGATGTACTCTTTCTGCAGGTTGATTTTTTTGTAGCTGCCGCGCTTAGCCTCATTCACCGGCGGGAAGTCATTGGCTTCCGCCAGACGCTGCACGTCGCGCAGGCCGGTGTCGCCGCTGATAGGGCGTGCGCCCTTGCGCACCAGCTTCATGCCGTTGTAGTCCATCGGGTTGTGGCTGGCCGTCACTTCGATACCGCCGTCCACGCCCAGGTGGAAGGTGGCAAAGTAAATCTCTTCGGTGCCGGAAAGACCGATGTCCAGCACGTCCACGCCCGCGTCCTGCAGCCCTTTCGCCAGGGCCAGCTTCAGGGATTCACTGGTCAGGCGCACGTCGCCGCCCAGCACGATGGTCTGCGGTTTTAAGTATTCGCCGTACGCGCGGCCAATGCGCCACGCAATGTCTTCATTCAGCTCTTCGCCCAGCTTGCCGCGAATATCGTAGGCTTTAAAACAGGTTAATTTTTCCATGATGACCCCTTTTTCAGGCAACAGTCGGCCCTGACCACTAAATGGCCAAATTAATTTTTTTGTCATTCGTAGGCCCGGTAAGCGCAGCGCCACCGGGCATAATGCAGAGTGCTACACCCGCCCGTAGCGGTCCTGGAAGCGCACGATATCGTCCTCTTCCAGATACGAGCCGGAACGCACCTCAATTAAGTCGAGAGGAATTTTCCCCGGGTTCTCCAGACAGTGCGTCGCCCCCAGCGGAATATAAATGGACTCGTTTTCACCCAGCAGTTTGACTTCACCGTCGATAGTGACTTTGGCGGTACCCGCCACCACCACCCAGTGCTCGGCGCGGTGATGGTGCATCTGTACCGACAGCCCCTCGCCCGGCTTCACGGTGATGCGTTTCACCTGATAGCGGTCACCGGAATCAATGGAGTCATATTTCCCCCACGGACGGTACACTTCGCGGTGAATATGGTGCTCGTGGCGACCATCCGCCTTAATTTTCTCCACCACTTTTTTAACGTCCTGCACGGCGTTACGGTCGGCAATCAGCACGGCGTCTTTGGTCTGGACAACCACCAGATCTTTCACCCCGACCGTGGTGACCAGGCCGGACTCGGCGTAGACGTAGCTATTTTCCGTTTTGTGGCTAATGACATCGCCGTGATGGACGTTACCCTCCGGGGTATGGGCGCTGATCTCCCACAGGGAGGACCAGGAGCCCACATCGCTCCAGCCCGCATCCATCGGCACCACAACTGCATCTGCCGTGCGCTCCATCACCGCGTAGTCAATGGACTCTTCCGGGCAGGCGAGGAACGCCTCTTCATCCACGCGGATGAAGTCGAGATCCGGGTCCACCACCGCCATCGCTTTCTCGCAGGCGTTCAGAATATCCGGGCGGTATTTGCGCAGCTCTTCCAGATAGCGTCCGGCGCGGAACAGGAACATCCCGCTGTTCCAGTAATACTCACCGCTGGCAACGTAGGCCTGCGCGGTTTCCAGATTCGGTTTTTCGACAAACTGCGCCACGTCAAACGCCACGCTGTCGCCTTCACCCGGCGCCACGCTGCCGCGACGGATGTAGCCGTAGCCGGTTTCCGGCAGATCCGGCACGATGCCGAAGGTCACCAGCTTGCCGCTTTCGGCGTAAGGAATGGCCGCACGGACCGCGTCGCGGAATGCGTCTTCCTGTTGGATAACGTGGTCTGCCGCCAGAACCAGCATCAGCGGGTCACAGTCCGGGCTGCTGCGTTTTGCCGCCAGCGCCGCCAGGGCGATCGCAGGCGCGGTGTTACGACCGGCAGGCTCCAGGATGATGTTTTCAGTAAGTTTGTTCAGCTGGCGCAGCTGCTCGGCAACAATAAAGCGGTGCTGTTCGTTACAAATTACCACCGGGCTTTCACACTCCACGCCGTGCAGACGGTTGACCGTCGTCTGCAGCATGGTGAGATCCCCTTTCAGACAGAGGAACTGTTTTGGATAGAGCACGCGGGACAGCGGCCACAACCGGCTACCAGAGCCACCAGCCATCACAACCGGATACAAAGTGGTTTGACTCATGATTTATCCCCGTATATCTGCAATAAATTGGCTCAGCACGTTCTCTTTCTCGAGCGTGCGTTCGGCATATTCACGTGCCACCGTGTTCACTTTTGGCATGGCAAGTGCCTGCTCAATTCCGGTGACCAGCGCCGGGACCGATTCCGGCTCCACGCACACGGCAATGCCCGGATAGCTGTCACACAGCTGGCCTAATTCTGTTTCGGCTTCTGCCGTAATCACCGCGTTGCCGCCCACTGCCAGAATGTTGGTCAGCTTGGACGGCAGCACCGCATCCGCGGCACCGCGTTTTTGCACCACCAGATGGCAGTCACCCATCTTCAGCAGCGCAGGCAGTGCCTCGTAAGACTGAAGCGGGAAAAATTTCACGTTGGTCAGGCCGCGTTCGCCGACCATTTTTTCCAGCCGCGCTTTTCCACCACCCTGCCCGACAATCACAAACGTCCACGGATGTTGGTTCAGCAGTTGGGCCGCTTCAATCACACTCTCCAGCCCCTGCTTTTCGCCGATGTTGCCTGAGTAAAGAATGATTTTTTGATCTTCAGGCAAGCCAAGCTGCGCGCGCAGCGCCTGAGCGTCTTGCTCAGTCACGTCGCGAAAACGCGCCACTTCGGACCAGTTCGGGAAGAAGATCACCTTTTCCGCCGGGACGCCCTTCTCCTGCGCCTTGTTCATCATCGAGCGCGAAATCGTTGAGACGTAATCCACGTTGTGTAAGCCACTGCGCTCAAACGCGCTGGCGAGCTTAGCCACCTTGCCGCCCTTGCTTTTGCCTGCCATCCCCAGGCCCAGCATGGCGTCAACTTCATAATCCTGAATGTGCAGCAGGGTGCGCGCGCCGGAGAGTTTGCCCAGCAGGCGCATGCCCGGCGTGCAAAACAGCGTTGGCACCACGCCGATGATGCGATCCGGCTTCCAGCGGCGCTGCGCCATCAGCGGGAAGAAACTGCTCAGGGCAAAGCTGCCGAGATGAATCAACCGTTTCAGCGTCGAGGGCTGCTTAGGCACATACAGCGGGCAGCGCCAGACGGTCGCTGCACCCTCTTCGCGACGGTAGCGCCAGCTTGAGTAGCGCTCCCCGACTTTCCATTCCGGGTAGTACGGCGGCGCGGTAATGACCCGCACGTCATGTCCCTGGCTCGCCATCCACTCGACCATCTCGCCGGTGTATTTCCCGATGCCGGTTAGCTCCGGCGAGTAGTTGATTCCGTACACTAAAATTTTCATAAGCCCGGCACTCCGGACTGACGATCGGCCAGGAAATAGGCACGGCTGTTGTCGTGCACATTGTCGCTGGCCAGCAGCGCCTCTGGCGTCTGCCAGCGGTAGTCGTCATGCTGAGAATCAGGCAGACGCAGGTCTGCCTCACTCACCTTCAGGCGGAACCCCAGCACGATGTAGTGCGTGGTGAACCCCGTGCCCGAAAAGTTATCGTCATAGAAGTGCTGCCAGACCCCGTAAAACTGGCCCGCCGCCATCGGCAGCTGCAGGCCCAGTTCCGCCAGAGTGAGACGCTCAAACGCATCGCTCAACGTCTCATCCTTCTGCACGCGCCCGCCGGGTACGAACCAGAAGCCCTGTGCAGGACGGTTGGTTCGTTTCCCCAGCAAGAACTCGCCGCGTTCGTTCTCCACGATCAAATCAATTGAGATGAGCGGAGTGGAACGCACTACCGTGGCAAAATCTTCCTGACTTAAAAACATCGTTACCCCCGGAAGCGGTGCTGGTTTTCCAGGAACCACTGGTAGGTACTGGCCAGTCCCTGCTCCAGTGACACCTCGTGATACCAGCCCAGCTGATGCAGACGGGTCACGTCCAGCAGCTTGCGCGGCGTACCGTCCGGCTTGGTGGCGTCAAACACCACGCGACCTTTGTAACCCACCACCTGCGCGATGGTTTGCGCCAGCTCGCGAATGGTGCAGTCCACGCCGGTACCGACGTTGATATGCGACAGCATCGGCTCGGTGTTCTCCTGCCACACTTCGCGATCCAGCTCCATCACGTGAATGCTGGCGGCAGCCATGTCGTCCACGTGCAGGAATTCACGCATCGGCGTACCGCTGCCCCACACCACCACGTCCGGTGCGTTCTCGGCAGTCGCCTCGTGGAAGCGGCGCAGCAGCGCCGGGATCACGTGCGAGTTGCTCGGGTGGAAATTGTCGTGCGGTCCGTACAGGTTGGTCGGCATCACCGAACGATAGTCGCGGTTGTACTGACGGTTATAGGACTCGCACAGCTTGATCCCGGCAATCTTGGCAATCGCGTACGGCTCGTTGGTTGCTTCAAGCGTGCCCTGCAGCAGCTCGCTTTCGGCGATCGGCTGTTTCGCCATTTTCGGGTAAATACAGGACGAGCCGAGGAACAGCAGCTTGTTCACGTTGTGCAGATGCGCCGCGTGAATGATGTTGCTCTCGATCATCATGTTCTCGTAGATGAAATCCGCCGGGTAAGTGTTGTTGGCAACAATGCCGCCCACCTTCGCCGCCGCCAGATACACCTGGTCAATGCGTTCGTTAGCAAAGAAGTCCTGTACCGCACGGCTGTCGAGCAGGTTCAGCTCGTCGCGGGTGCGGACAATCACTTCTACGTCACCGCGCTGCTCGAGCTGGCGCACAATCGCGGAACCCACCATTCCGCGATGACCGGCGACAAAAATACGTTGTTTTGTCATTCTCAGGACTCCAGCGCGATGGCAACCTCGTAGCCATGAGACTTGAGCAGGGAGTGTTTTTTCGCTGCTTCAAGATCTTTGGCTACCATCTCGGAAACCATCTCCTGCAGAGTGATTTCTGGTTTCCAGCCCAGCTTCTCGTGCGCTTTGGTTGGGTCGCCCAGCAGGGTTTCTACTTCAGCAGGACGGAAGTAGCGCGGGTCAACCTGCACAATCACGTCGCCTGGCTTCACGCCCGGTGCGTCGTGGCCGGTCACGGACACAACGATACCTTTCTCTTCCACGCCGGTACCTTCAAAGCGCAGTTTGATGCCCAGCTGTGCCGCGGCCATTTCAACGAACTGACGTACGGAGTACTGCACGCCGGTCGCAATTACGAAGTCTTCTGGCTGTTCCTGCTGCAGCATCATCCACTGCATTTTCACGTAGTCTTTGGCATGGCCCCAGTCACGCAGGGAATCCATGTTGCCGAGGTGCAGGCAAGACTCCAGACCCTGCGCGATGTTGGCGATAGCGCGGGTGATTTTGCGGGTCACGAAGGTTTCGCCACGACGTGGAGATTCGTGGTTGAACAGGATGCCGTTACAGGCGTACATGCCATAGGATTCACGGTAGTTCACGGTGATCCAGTAGGCGTACAGTTTTGCAACCGCATACGGAGAGCGCGGGTAGAACGGCGTGGTCTCTTTCTGTGGGATTTCCTGCACCAGACCGTACAGCTCAGAGGTGGATGCCTGGTAGAAGCGAGTTTTCTTCTCAAGGCCGAGGAAGCGGATCGCTTCCAGCAGACGCAGCGTACCCATGGCATCAACGTCAGCGGTGTATTCCGGGGACTCGAAGGAGACCGCTACGTGGCTCATCGCGCCCAGGTTGTACACTTCATCCGGCTGCACTTCCTGCAGGATACGGGTCAGGTTGGAGGTATCGGTCAGGTCGCCGTAGTGCAGGTGGAATTTCGGGTTCGCCGCGTGAGGATCCTGATAGATATGATCCACACGTTCGGTGTTGAAAGAAGACGCACGACGTTTAATACCGTGCACTTCATAACCTTTTTCCAGCAGGAACTCTGCCAGGTAAGAACCATCCTGCCCGGTAACGCCGGTGATGAGAGCGACTTTAGACATGTTTATATTCCTCTACTTATGAATTTAATCAGTTTCAACGCGTTCGCGTATCACCACTGCGGGGTTGCCACGGCAAACTTTATTTGCCGGTAGCGATTTAAAAACGCTGCTGCGGGCACCGACTACCGTGCCATCGCCAACAGAAACACCCGGTGCAACAAAAACATCCGTTGCCAGCCAGCATTTTTCGCCAATCACAATAGGCGAAGCGGTAATATCAAAATGCTGACTCATAAAATCGTGGCTGCCGGTGCACAAATAACATTTCTGTGAAACCACCGAATTTGCGCCAATCGTAATCTCGCCCAGGGTATATAACACCGCGTCATCCCCTACCCAGGCGTAATCCCCAAGCGTTAATTTCCACGGATAGGTAATTTTTACCGAAGGTCTGATGACTACGTTTTTTCCTATTTTTGCGCCAAACAGGCGCAATAAAAATGCTCGCCAGCGGTACAGTATTTGTGGAGACCAGGCAAATAAGGTGGCCTGAACGGCCCACCACAGCTGCACTTTAATACCGCCCGCGCCCCGAAAACCTTTCGGTACGGAGAAACCTTTCAGATCCTGCATTACGTTTCCTTATATTCAGGCTTTGTTATATAAGGCTTTCGTTTTACCCGTGGTGCGCACGCGTAATAAATAAGACAATTCCGCCCAGAATGCCGGCACGCGTAATATTTTACGCTGTACGTTTTTGGCATCCTGGCACAATTCCAGATTATTAGACGTTGACACGCCGCCCATTGAGAATTCAGATACCAGCCCTTTAATTCGACGGAACGGGTAACCTGATTTGTACAGGCTGGCAGCCAGTGCATAATCGGAAGACACTTTATACTGCAAATCGTAAGGCTGTTTTTTCAGACCTTTTACCGGGAAGAAAATAGCCTGATGGCTGGCCGGTAAGCTGTGATAGATATACCAGCCTGGCTTCGCGCTACGGCACACTTTATGTCCGTCGCCAAAATCGAGCAGTGCATCGCCAATATACATGGCATCCTCTTTCTGGCGCGCCAGCTGACGGGCAAACAGCGCCACGTCATCATGGAAAATGTCGCCCGAATTCAGGAAGATGGCATAACGGCCTTGTGCCATGTTGATGCCTTTATTCATCGCATCGTAGATGCCTTTATCTTTCTCGCTGATGTAGCGTAAGTTGAACTCACCGTTGAGTTTTTCCAGAAACTCCGCCGTGCCATCGTTCGAGCCGCCGTCGACCACAATCCACTCAAAGGTGAGGCTTGGATCGCGCGCCAGGTTGCGCAGCGAGCGCCAGGTTTTTACCACCCCTTCGTAATTACGAAATGCGACAGTAATGACGCTAAGAAACATAAATCACCTCATTTCGTCATACGTTCGTAATATTAAGCGCCTTGCGCAGAATAAACGGACAGACAATCAAGAAAGCATATTCCGGGCTAAATATTGACCCGGTAAAAAACAGCGACACCGGAGTAAAAAGATAAAGCTGAACGCGAAAGTTCTGGTTATCACCAAACGCGTTAATCATCATTTTGAAAACTTTAAACAGATACCACAGGGTCAACAGTACGGCGAACCACGAAAAATAAATAATTAACAGATACAGACCATTGTCTATGGTTTTACCGACATCCGCACCGTTAAAGATTCCGAATGATGCAACATATTCGTAAAGTGAGCCGAATCTTACTACCCCATCAATATGGGTTAATGAATAACCCACCATCACCAGTGGTCCAATGATGCGATAATAGGACGAAGACCCTTCCGTTCCCAAATCACCCAGACGTTCTGAGATGTACGGGAAGGCAAATATCACGCCTACCATAAATACCGTCAGAGAGATAATCGCCAGCGGCAGTTTTTTCTTAATCGCATCTTTGTTCAGGTACTGGAACGCCCACTCCAGCAGGTAAAACAGGATAAATGTCATTACCCCTGAGAACGATCCAGACAGAACAATTCCTGCAAGAATCATAGCATCGGTCTTAGGCGTTTTGATACCAAACTGTTTGATGCTGAGCCAAATTGAGATTAACGCCAGAGCGAAAAACGCCGGTTCAAAATAGAGGGCTGTAGTACGCTTCCCGCCAAACTTGATGAAGTTCAATACATAGCTGTTACTGTAAATGAGATATTTCGAAATTATCTCCATCAGGCTGCTGCCACCGGTCAGAATAATTTGCGCCATCTCCAGTGCGGCAAGCATAACAATTAACGCAACGGCAATATAAAAGAACCTAAGGATTTTCCGATAATTGTGCGGAGAAATAGTTTTAAACCGAATACTCCAGACCATACCGATAATAATGACGATATAAACAAACAGCATGGTTGACGTGACGTATTTACTGGCATCCAGCGACTGGCCAAAGATGTAGTTAAACAGCGTCAGTCCCGTGCCCAGCCCTAAGGCAATCATCAGCTTCTTCAGGTTGATTTTATCGACATACAGCAGAAGCAGAACGGGCAAGAAGGTCACGATGGTTATCGGGAAGCTTTCGCCGAGCTGGGCAATTTTGACGTTGACCAGCAGGTAGATCAGCGGCAGCAGCAGATAACTACAGACTCTGATAGAACGAGACATATTCCTCCAGCATCTGTTGTCCACTGTAGGCCTTGCGGCTGCGGTTGCGGAACGATTCCAGGTCAGTGCCAAAAACGATCTCAGCAATCTGCGCCTTCGGCAGTTGTACCAGGGGCAGGACCTCCTGCTCCGTGAAGGTTTTCCCGCCGGATTTTTCCAGCACTTCACGCGCCGCATCGCTGTGGGTGGCAATCACCGGCACGCCGATTGAGAGCGCTTCGCAGAGGATCAGCGGGTAGTTATCCACGCGGGAGCTGAACACCAGCGCGTCCATTTCATTCAGCGCGCTCATCAGCTTGCGCTTGTCGGTCTCAAACCCGTGGTTCACCACGTTGGCCCCTTCGAACGGTGAAAACTTGCCGAAGGTATGAAGCTCTATCTTGTCCCCCAGCGCCATCATATCGCGCACCAGCTGCTGGTTGGTTTTACCGTCGTAGCGCAGGTCATGCGCTACGATAGCGATTTTCGGTTTACCTGCGGTTTCCGCCACCGGGGTCAGCTCCGCAAGAATGGCTTCCGTCGCCACGTCGATGCCGTTGTTGATAATCTGACAGCGCCCTGCCCCGTACAGGCTGTTGAAGGCATCTGCCACGTGCTGGCTTGGAGAGATAAACGTACAGCCGAGCGAGAGCATGTCGCGGAACAGCTGACGCTTTCCGGCCACCAGCTGATGCGCGCGATCCACCTTCACCGGCGGATAGTTGCTTAACGTCGGGCACTTCTGGCAGTTATCTTTCCAGCCTTCGCAACCGTCGGTAAACGCGCAGCGCCCGGTTACGCTCCAGTGATCGTGCAGCGTCCAGACAAAGCGGGTGTCGGGCTTGTGGGCCTGCACCTTCTGACAAAACGCCACCACCTCTTCCAGATTCAGCCAGTAGCTGTGCAGTACGTGAAAATGCAGCACAACCGGGCCCGTGGTGCGGGTCACCGTGCGGTAAAGATTGTTCAGGTTGCCAAACAGATCGCGGTTAAACAGGCGGAACAGCGCGATGTTGGCAATCGAGGTCAGACGCGGCGTGTGCTTGTGCACCTGCGGGAAGTTATCGTGGCTGACGCTTTTCTTGCCGCCTTTGCCGTAGCCATAAATAAAACGCGACTGAAGTCCTTTTTGCAGCGCGCGCTGGTGCAGATCCAGGGCCACGCCTGCCGCTCCGCCTTCTGCGAGGCGTACGTTAAATTGCAGAATGTTCATTTAATCACCTTCACGCGGGCTTTTTCTCCCACCACCAGCGCGTTATCCGGAATGCTGTCCAGCACCACGCTGCCAGCACCAATCGTGACGTTATTACCAATCGTGATGTCACCAACGATCACCACGTTCGCCCCCAGCTCGACGTTATTGCCGATGACCGGGCAGGCCAGGCTGTCAGGCCCACGGTTGCCAATGGTGACCGCATGACGAATGGTGAAATCATCCCCGGCGACCACGAACTTGTTGATCACCACCGCATAGCCGTGGTGGATGGTAAAGCGGCGGCCAATGGTGGCAGCGGCCTGGATTTCATAGCCAAAAAAGCATTCGGTGATGATGCGATACAGCACCAGCACGGGTGCCGCCCAGATGTTGTTCAGGACGTTTTTCTTACGCCACACCGAGCAAAAGTGCGCGATGCGGTACGCCAGAACCATGCAGCACGGACGCAGGCTCCAGCTGTTAGCGCGGCAATCTTCCAGAAACATTATTTCCCCCGAAGCCCGTCAGCCAGGCGCTTGCCGTTACGCACGGAAAGCAGCGTCAGCAGCGTGCGCCAGTTCATGCGCTTATTGCGGATCTGATAGAGGGTAAAGAGCTGATATTTGCGGCTGGCACGGTCAAACTTGTCCTTGTGCTTGCGGTAAAAATGGAAGTAGCCGGAGAACTTTTTCGGCGAGGAGGTGATTTGCATCTCCCCGTGGTTGATGTGCAGGATCTGCGTGGCCTCTTCCACTTTCCACGGTTCACCGTATTCCACCACCATGCGCAGGAAGATATCGTAATCCTGCGCGGCCTTGAGTTCGGTATCGAACAGGCACTCTTTGAAACGCCACGCCCAGGTGAAAACCTGGTTACCAATAATGTTGCGCTTGTAGAACAGGCGGCGAGAGTACGGTGATTTCGGATATAGCGGCAGACTGGCGGGCTGCGAGTAAACTTCGCCCTGGCAGACATAGTCGTTGGCATACAGAAAAGCGTGCGTAACCAGCTGTTCTTTATGCGACAGGAAGATAGACAGACGGTTCGGCGTCCATTCGTCATCGTCGTCGATACCGGTCAGATACTGCCCTTTGGCCTGCATAATCGCCTGATTACGCACCGCACATGCGCCGGAGTTAATGGCGTTATGCGTATAGACCACCCGCGGGTCGTTGAGGTCAGTCACAAACTTTTGCAGCTGTTCATACGAGGAAGAGCAGTCATCAACGATGATCAGCTCCCAGTTATCGTAATCCTGACGTAACACCGACTTGATTGCGCGGATCGCCAGCTGCTGACGATTCCATGTCGGCATATAGATTGAAACTAAAGGGCGTTGTGTGGTCATTTTTTCCCCTCACCCCGGCCCTCTCCCCAAAGGGGAGAGGGTGAAAGGCAGCCAGTGGTTATCATTACGTTCGTCCCCCAAATCCAGCACCGAACAGTCCCCTCTCCCCTTTGGGGAGAGGGTTAGGGTGAGGGGTGTGGGGTGTGTTTTTTTATTTACTGTCAGACTTATATTCGTACTCGTAATACCCGTAATCCTGGTACCCGGTCGCGCGGCGGAAGATGGAGTTCAGGATCACCCCTTTCACCTCAATGCCGTTCTGCTCGAAGCGGCTCAGGCTGGTTTCCACCTCTTTCAGGGTGTTCACCGCGTAACGCGCTACCATCAGCGTGGTACCCGCATGGCGGCCAACAACGGCCGCGTCGGTCACGGCCAGAATTGGCGGCGTATCGATCAGCACCAGGTCGTAGTTTTTGCTCGCCCACTCCACCAGCTCGGTGAAGCGTTCGCTCATCAGCAGCTCGGACGGGTTAGGCGGCACCTGACCGCGTGGGATCAGGTCAAATTTCGGCACCGTTGTTGGTTTCGCGCTCTGGCTAATGTCGCCTTTGCCGAGCAGGATTTCCGACAGACCGTTAACGTTGTTGGTGCCCAGCAGTTCGTGGGTATAGCCCTTGCGCATATCACAGTCGATCAGCAGCACGCGCTTGTTGGTCTGGCTGACCACCGCCGCCAGGTTGGCGCAGACGAAGGTTTTACCGATTGACGGGCTAACGCCGGTTAACATCAGGACGTTGTTTTTGGCCTGCATCATGGCGAAGTGCAGACTGGTACGCAGGCTACGGATCGCTTCGATAGCGAGGTCGGTCGGGTTACCCACCGCCAGCAGCTGGCTCTGTTTGTAACGCTTAACGCCCTTGATGGTTTTGACACTGTCACGGGATTTTTGCCACTCAGACAGCGGAATGCTGGCATAGACGTTGATACCGCTCTCTTCCAGCACCTGCGGGCTTTCGATACCGCGGTTGAACAGGGAACGCAACAGCACGCCCACGATAGAGAGCATCAGGCCGAGAATAATGCTGCCGAGAATGATCAGCGCTTTCTTCGGCTTCAGTACGCCAGGCTGGGTAATAGCCGGGTCGACGATGCGCACGTCACCCACGGTACTGGCTTCGGTGATTTTCAGCTCCTGCTGCTTGTTCAGCAGCTGCATGTAAACCTGCTGTCCGGACTCCACGTCGCGGGTCAGACGCACGATCTCCTGCTGCGTTTTCGGCATCGCGGTCACGCGGTCATTGAGCTTCGCTTTCTCTTCTTCCAGCGTACGGCGTTTCTCCAGCAGCGTGCGGTAGGCCGGGTGACGTTTGGTATAAAGCTTGGAAATCTCCGCCTCTTTGAAGGTCAGCTCGTTGAGCTGCGCATCAATGTTAACCATCGAATCGAGGACCGATTTCGCCTCCAGCGGCAGGTCAACGGAGTCTTTATCCTGACGGTAGGCGTTCAGCTTGTTCTCGGCATCATCCAGACGGCCGCGTACTTCCGGGAGCTGTTTCGCGAGGAAGGCCAGGCTTTTCGCCGCTTCCGCCGACTTACGCTCAACGTTCTGCTCAAGATAGTTGCGGGTAATGCTGTTCAGGATGTCGCGGATTTGATCCTTATCTTCACCGGTAAAGGTCATGCTCAGCACACCGGTGTCCTTACCGTTTTCGGTGACGGTCAGGTTGTTTTGCAGATTGTTGATCATCCCCAGCGTGGAGAATTTGGTGACGGTAAATTCACCGCCCTCCTGGGCGTTAATCGCGCTGACCATCATGCTGACGCCGTCTTTGGTCAGCATCTGCCCCACTTCACCGCGTGCGCTAAAGCCCGCGTCGCTGGTTAGCTGGTACTGTTTCGGACCAAGCACCGTCAGGGTAAACGTCTGATCGGCAGCCCCTTTCGGCAGCACGAAGTCAGTCACTTTCACCGTGTCGTTGCTTCGCCCCATCAGACGATCCCAGCCGGCACCAAAGACCGGGAAGGTATTTTTGGTGACGGAGATATCGAGCCCGAGGTCGTGAACCGTTTTACCCAGCACCAGACGTGACTGGATGAGCTGAATTTCGGCGTCGGATGCCGGCGGCTTGTTCGCCAGCGCGGAACCGATGTCCTGCACCAGCGAGTTGCCGGTATTCTGCTCGATCTGCACCAGCGCGTCGGCGCTGTAGATAGGGGTGGCGAAAAGCGTGTAGACGACGGCCGCCGCGGCAAATACGGCGGTAATGCCAAGCACCCACCACTTTGCCTCTACAACAGTGCCGACCAGGCGCCCAATATCAATTTCATCACTGCCCGAAATCGGGGCGGCAGAAGGTCTTGTTTTTTCTGTCATTGTTATCCCTGCTGAACTTTCAGTGCCTGCGCCCACTGTTGGGCAGACTGGTCAAGTAAGGTGTAAACCGCCTCAAAGGCCTCATGGCTTTTGCGATACGGATCGGGGATTTCACGTTCATTGTCCCAGTGACCAAACAGCATCACCTTGCCGCGCATCTCCGGAGCGATATCGCACAGCGCATGAATATGGCGTTTTTCCATCGTCAGGATCAGGTCATACTCCCGGCACATGCGGCCAGTGACCTGGCGGGCCACGTGGCCATCGAGAGAGAGGTGATGATCCCGCGCCACGCTCGTAGCGCGCTCATCGGCACCTTTACCGACTAGTGCACCCAGCCCTGCCGAATCAACGGTCAGTTCGGGCTGGTAGTGTTTCAACAACCGTTCAGCCGTGGGGGAACGGCAAATGTTCCCCACGCATACCACCAGAATTTTGTTAAACATCGCGGATTACCAGGTATGAATGTCGCGCGCCGTATCCGTCATGTAGCGAACGCCACTGATGGTTGGCAGCAACTGGTTGATCAGACGGTTCCAGCGGGCAACCGGCGCGGTGGTGACGTACACCACATCGTATGGCTGAAGACGGAACTCCGTCGCCATCACCAGAGAGGTCGCATCGGACATATCCAGCTGGTAGATGTTGGCAATCTTGCCTTTCGCACTGCCCTCACCTTTAAGCGGACGGATCACGAAGATACCGGTCGCGTTAGAGGTCGTCAGATCGATACCTTCAGCATTGCCCAGCGCTTCGGTCAGGGTCATACCGCTGAAGTCCATTTTGAGGGTGCTCTGTTTCTTCACTTCACCCATCACGAAGACTTTCAGATCGTCATTGCGTGGCACGTAGAGAATGTCGCCCGGATAGAGCAGACGGTTCTGGGTCAGATCGCCGTTTTGCATCAGCGCCTGCAGCGAGATGCGCTGCTCCTTCCCATTGTGGGTGAGCACCACGTTGCGCCAGTCGGCGCCGTCGGTTAACCCGCCCGCGGCGTTAATGGCATCCAGTACGGTCAGAGGAACGTTGGTGATGGCCTGCTGGCCGGATTTGTTCACCTGGCCTGAGATATAGGCTTTTTGCGAGCGGAATGCGGCGATATTAACGTCCACCTGCGGATCGGCGATGTACTGCGCTAAGCGGCCGGTAATATCACTACGGATCTCGGCAAGCGTTTTCCCTGCAACATGGACTTTACCAATGTAGGGATAGAACATGGTGCCATCTGACTGCACCCAGTTACCGGTGTCGCTTGAGCTGCGGTACTGGCCCGCTGGCGTGGTCAGTTCCGGGTGGTCCCAGACGGTCACGTTGATCACGTCACCCGGCCCCACGCGGTACTGGTAGGACGCAATTTCCTGGTCCAGCGACATATTCGGCTGGGCAACATTCGGACGTGGACGTAATTGTTCGACCAGACGAGGCGTAAGTGGATAAACATTCACCATTTTGTCGAGATCAAAATCGGCATCCTGTTGCTTGATCACATCCTTACCCATTGTTGACATATTGCTGCCGGGAAAGACCGTGCAACCACTCATCAAGGTCACAGACACCAATAATGGCATCAATTTCATTTTGGATTTCATCATTGATTATTTATCACTTTGGCAGAGTAATTACCCTGTGCAATTTAAATAAGCTCGAGTCGTATTGGGTTTCAGCATGCAGTTAATCAAATAGAAATATAACTGGCATCAGTCCTAAAAAAAGCTTATTCATCCATTGGCTATTGACAGAATAATCGGGGCTGATTCACACGCTTTCAGGCACGCTACCGCCCTTGGCTTTCAGTTACCAATCCACTGACTAAACAATGTGTTATGGATAGACACCCTCTTGAGCAAGGTCTTCTGGAAATATATCAGCCGCTTGAGAAACCAGACGGATAATGAATAACCATCCCTGAAGACCGAACATTAATAGCAACACCGAGATTTAACATTTGATGCTGGGAGAATTGTTGCAGCTAACCTAATAGCAGGCAAGGAGACAACTGTCCTAATATCAGTTTTTAAGATTAATATTAAGAGCAAATTTTTGACCTTTTAGGAATTTCTTTATATTGACAAAAAGAGACTAAAAACCATTATCTGCGATATATCCTAAAATGCTTTCTTTGTAATTAAATATACGTATTTCGCTTATTTACACCCTGTTGAGAATGCTCTCTTTTTTACCCCTCGTATTAAGAGAAATCTCAGCCCGGCATTGCAATTTCCCCCAGCTTTATCCATGATCGAAGTGTGACATTCGTCATATAACAGAAGGTATTACTATTACTATGGAATGGATTGCCGATCCCTCAATCTGGGCCGGGCTGGTTACGCTGGTCGTCATCGAGTTAGTGCTCGGGATTGATAATCTGGTCTTTATCGCCATCCTCGCTGAAAAACTGCCCCCTTCCCAGCGCGACCGCGCGCGCGTGACGGGTCTGCTGCTGGCGATGGTGATGCGGTTACTGCTGCTGGCCTCTATCTCCTGGCTGGTCACTCTCACTCAGCCACTGTTCTCCATTCACGGTCTGAGTTTTAGCGCCCGCGATCTCATCATGCTCTTCGGCGGGTTGTTCCTGCTGTTCAAAGCCACGGTAGAACTCAACGAGCGACTGGAAGGCAAAGACAGCGAGAACCCAACCCAGCGCCGCGGGGCGAAATTCTGGCCGGTGGTAGCGCAGATCGTGGTGCTGGATGCGGTCTTCTCCCTGGACTCGGTGATCACCGCCGTCGGGATGGTGGACCACCTTGCGGTGATGATGGCCGCGGTGATTATCGCCATCACCCTGATGGTGATGGCCAGCAAGGCGCTCACACGGTTTGTGAACAGTCACCCGACAATCGTCATTCTCTGTCTGAGCTTCCTGCTGATGATTGGCTTTAGCCTGGTGGCCGACGGTTTTGGCTTCCATATTCCGAAAGGCTACCTGTATGCCGCCATCGGGTTCTCCGTCATGATTGAAGCGCTTAACCAGCTGGCGATATTTAACCGCCGCCGCTTCCTGTCCGCGAATCAGACCCTGCGTCAGCGTACGGCCGACACGGTTATGCGCCTGTTAAGCGGTAAGAAAGAGGATGCGGAGCTGGACGCCGAATCCTCCGCCATGCTGGCCGACCACAGCGACGGGCTGATCTTTGATCCGCAGGAACGGCGGATGATCGAGCGGGTGCTCAATCTGAACCAGCGGACGGTCAGCAGCATCATGACCTCACGACATGACATTGAACATATCGACCTGACGGCACCCGAAGAGCACATTCGCGCCCTGCTGGATAAAAACCAGCACACCCGCGTGGTGGTGACCGGCGGTGAAGAGGAAGAGGAGCTGCTGGGCGTGGTGCACGTTATTGACCTGCTCCAGCAGCAGCTGCACGGCGAGCCGCTCAATCTGCGCGTGCTGGTACGCCAGCCGCTGGTCTTCCCGGAGGGGCTACCGCTGCTCTCCGCCCTTGAGCAATTCCGTAACGCGCGCACGCACTTTGCCTTTGTGGTGGATGAATTTGGTTCGGTGGAAGGGCTGGTCACGCTCAGCGACGTAATGGAAACCATCGCCGGTAATTTGCCTAACGAGGTGGATGAGATTGACGCCCGCCACGACATTCAGAAAAACGCAGACGGTTCGTGGACGGCTAACGGACATATGCCGCTGGAAGATCTGGTGCAATATGTCCCGCTGCCGCTGGACGAAAAGCGGGAATATCACACCATTGCCGGTCTGCTGATGGAGTATTTGCAGCGTATCCCGCAGCCGGGGGAAGAGGTTCAGGTGGGCGACTATCTGCTGAAAACCCTGCAGATTGAAAACCATCGCGTGCAGAAGGTTCAGCTCATTCCGCTGCGGGATGAGGAAGAACTGGATTTTGAGGTTTAGGTAAAACAAAACGGCAACTCGGTTGCCGTTTTAGTATTTGCTCCCTCTCCCGTGGGAGAGGGTCGGGGTGAGGGCATCAGGCCGCACTGGCCGCCGGATCAGACGAAGCCGCCACCCGGCACAACGGGCATCACAGCTTATCCAGCAGCTTCTTTACATCCTTGCCATCCTGTGAATCTTTATTACGTTCCGCCCAGCCGCTAAGCCGACGTTTCGCTTCATCCTGCAGATGCTTACGCAGGATCTGATCCACCTGCAGGCTGTAATTCAGAGCCTGCCATTTACCATATACGGTCAGCGGAACCGGCGTCTCTTTCAGGAAGTCGATGAGCTTGCTCTCACCCTGCCAGCCGGAAAGTACCCGCACGTTAAAGCGCGTGTCCGCCGTCTCTTTCACCAGATCCAGCTTACCGTCACCCGTCATTGATAACAGTGAAGAGGTGCCCTGCATTCCGTCGAGAGAAAGTTGTCCGTTGTCCAGCGTCAGGTCCGCGGTGAAGCTGTCGAGGCGCGTGGCGCTGTCATAGTTATCCTGCGCTTTCACATCGCTGCTGCGCTCAACCGCCTGCTGCACCAGCTGCTGGAAGTTAAGCCCTTCCATACGGGAGTTTTTCAGATCAAGATGCGCCTGCCCCTGCCACTCGCGGCGGAAAGCATCGGCATCAATTTTGGTGCCTGAGAAGTCACCCGCTAGCGTCAACTGCCCCGTCAGGGATATCGGGTAGTTAAACGCTTTCAGGATGGTGCCTATCTCAACGTTGTCGAGACGCGGCTGGAATTCGGCGCTGGCAACGTCTTTACGGACATCCAGCGTGCCGGGCAGCGAGAGGTTCCCTGCGCCCATCTTACCGCTCAGTTCGGAGATCACCAGCAAACCGTTATGGTTAAACATCTGGCTGCTCACGTCGGTAAAATCAATACCGCGCCAGCGCAGGCTATTGGCTTTCAGCAGAATATCCGCCGTGAATCCGCGCAGGGCGTTATAGTCAGGTTGATCAAGATTAGACGAGATAACCGGACGCGATACCGGTGCCTGGCTTTGCCCCGTCTGCGTGGCATCGCTGTCGGTGGCGCTGGCTGGCAGCGGCGGCAGCAGGTTTTCCAGATTGAGCTTGTCAAACTGCAGATTCAGCACCCACTTCGGCTTCTCTTCGAGAGTAACGCTCGCCTGCCCCTTCAGGCTACTGTCATTTGCCTGCAGGTTGAGATTATCCAGCTCCAGCTGCTTTTGTTCTTCGCGCCAGATGGCCTGCAGCGTTCCCTGCCCGGCGATCCCCTGGGTGGGAAGATCGGCCCCCGTCAACTGCCAGTCCAGCTGCTGAATGTCGGCGGTGAGCTGGTGCGGATAGTCTGAGGCATTGACGCTGGCATTCAGCGAGAGGGTCAAATCGCGCTGATCGCGATTCACGCGCCCGCTAAACGCCACCGACGCAAGATGGTGCGCATCCTGTTCCATCTGCAGGTTAATGTTGCGAACGGTCACCTGCTCCTGGTGCTCATGCTGGAAAACCAACACGCTATCGGCCACTTTCAGCTTGCCGATATCAAAGGACCAGCCTGTATCAGACGGCTCATCCGGCAGGGTATTTTCGCGCGGTGCAACCGGCGCATTTGCATCGCGCACGGCTTCGGATTGCGGGGTGAGCTGAATCACCGCGCCTTTCAGCATCACCTGTTTAACCTGCAGCTGATGGGAAATGAGCGGGAACAGCGCCACATCAAGGCGCATGTTGTCTGCGGACACCAGCGGCTGGGACGCCCCCGGTGCCGTAAGCGACATGCGGCCAGAGAGAATGCTGAGCTGCGGCCAGACGTGCCAGCGCAGCGGCCCGTCAAGCTTCAGTTGATAACCACTGCGTGCCTCGACCTGCCGCACCATGTAAGCGCGGAAATCGTTGGGGTTAACCAGCAGAACCAACGCCGAAAGGCCGGCCACCAGCACCACCAGCAAAATCATCAGCGTTGTCAGAACTCTTCTCATGGCATCCTCAATGGGCTAACGATCAGTCTTTATCAATACGGCTGGCAACCGCGCCCTGCTGGTCGCGATATTTTGCGTCCTGCCGACGGTTATAAGGACGATCTGCCGGGCCTGACAGCGGTTCAAAGCTCAACGCGCCGATCATCATCCCCGGGCGCAGCGCCAGCGGCAATTTACCGGCGTTGAAGAACTCCAGTACGATACGCCCCGACCAGCCTGGATCGATACGGTGCGCGGTCACGTGGACCATCAGTCCCAGTCGTGCCAGCGAAGAACGGCCATCAAGCCAGCCGACCAGGTCAGGAGGCAGGGTGACGGATTCAAACGTCACCGCCAGGGCCAGTTCACCTGGGTGCAGATAAAAGGCTTCGCCCTCGTCGATAACGATTTCGTCACTCATCACGCGATCGAGCGCGGCGCTGACTTCGTCCTTCGGCCCGCTAAGGTCAATGAACGGTGCGGTATGGCCGCTAAAGGTGCGGAATTTATTACCTAACCGTACATCAACGGTCACGCCATTGATACGCTCAACAGGTGGACGTGGGGTAATAGACAAACGGCCTTCATCCAGCCAGGCTTCTATATCGCGATCACAAAGACGCATGGCACTTTCTCCTTTCATGCATCGTACCCTGAAGCGGTAAGCGCTCAGGGTAAAACCAGGTTATCTCTGAACGGTACACAATTCACGCGGCTTATTCAAAAAACTGGCTGATTTTCGCTTTTAAGATATCAATAGCAATGCGGTTTTTACCCCCGCGCGGCACGATGATATCGGCGTATTGTTTGGATGGCTCAATAAACTGCAGGAACATCGGGCGGACCGTTTTCTGGTATTGCGCCATAACGGAGTCCATCGAACGCCCACGTTCATTCACGTCGCGCTTGATGCGGCGCATCAGGCAGATATCCAGCGGGGTATCAACGAAAATCGAGAAGTTCATGGATTCACGCAGGCGGGCGTCGGTCAGCAGCAGGATGCCTTCAAGGATAATGACCTTTTTCGGCTCAATGCGGATGGTTTCCTGAGTGCGGGTGTGTTCTACGTAGCTGTAAACGGGCAGCTCAATCGCCTGGCCGCTCTTAAGCGCTTCTAAATGCTGGAACAGCAGGCTGTGATCCATCGCATTGGGGTGGTCATAGTTGGTTTTGACGCGTTCTTCCATCGACAGATGGGATTGATCTTTGTAATAGCTGTCTTCGGGAATGACGCCGATATGCTCATCACCTACTTGTTCACGCAGTTCGCGATAAAGCGTACTGGCAATTAGACTTTTACCTGAAGCCGATGCGCCGGCGATGCCTATAATGACGCACTGATGAGACTTATCAGTCATAAATTTAGCGACCTGATTAACCTGGATGTTAAGGAAGGACGACGCCGGAGCGTCAAACGCGGCAATTATAGGGATTTCGCGGGCGTGATACCAGTCGAATGCACAGGTTCTGCGAGACTGGCCGAAAAGTGACGTTTTATTCCCTGAGTGAAATTTAAATGAACGTTTTTTCAGCGTTTAATCGTTTTTTTTAACGGAGTAAGTATTTAATAAGTCTATGGTGTCAAATTCTGAGCGGTCACCATATGAATTGTAAATTGTTTGTACTAGCATAAACCAAATTATCAAATTCACGCGTTCGGACATCTTCCCTGACGGCATGACGTCTCTGGATAAAGCGGTAATGAATAAACAATACCAGCGGGTTTTGGTTACCACCCCACATCCTCTAATACGACTTGTCTGTCTGGGCCTGGTCACCTTTATCTTTACCTTATTTTCGCTGGAGCTCACCCGCTTCGGTACCCTGCTGGCCCCGCTCTGGTTCCCCACCGCCATTATGATGGTGGCGTTTTACCGCCATGCGGGGAAAATGTGGCCGGGAATCGCCCTGGCCTGTTCGTTCGGCAATGTTCTGGCCTCGTGGATGCTGTTTTCATGGGGGTCGGTCAGCTTCATCTACCCTTCTATCAACGTCATTGAGGCCGCTATCGGCGCGCTGTTTCTGCGCAAATGGCTCCCGTGGTACAACCCGCTGCAGAATCTGAACGACTGGATCCGCGTGGCCATCGGCAGCGCGCTGGTTCCGCCGCTGGTGGGCGGTATTCTGGTGTCTCTGCTGGCACCCGGCCCTGAACCCCTGCGCAATTTCTTCGTCTGGGTGTTGTCAGAAGCCATTGGCGCGCTGGCGCTGGTGCCGCTGGGCCTGCTGTTTAAACCCCATTATCTGCTGCGCCATCGTGACCCGAGATTGCTGCTGGAAACGCTGACCACGCTGGCCGTAACGTTAGCCCTCAGTTGGGCAGCCATCACCTGGCTGCCGTGGCCTTTCACCTGCGTGATTGTTCTGCTGATGTGGAGCGCCGTGCGCCTGCCACGGATGGAAGCGTTCATGGTGTTTCTGGTCACCGTAATGGTTGTGTCGCTGATGATTGCCCGTAACCCTCTGGCGCTGACCACCCAGCACGCCGGGCCGATGCTGAACGCCCCCTGGCTGCCGTTCCTGATGCTGCTCCTGCCCGCTAACGTGATGACCATGGTGATGTACGCCTTCCGCGCCGAGCGCAAACACATCACCGAAAGCGAGGAGCGCTTCCGCAATGCGATGGAGTATTCGGCCATCGGTATGGCGCTGGTCAGCATTGAGGGCAAATGGCTTCAGGCTAACAAGGCGCTGTGCAATTTCCTCGGTTACAGCCAGACGGAGCTCCAGTCGCTGACCTTCCAGCAGCTCACCTGGCCGGAAGATCTGCACACCGACCTGGAACAGCTTGAACAGCTGGTCAATGGCGACATCAATACCTATACCCTCGAGAAGCGCTATTACACCCGCGACGGGGAAGTGGTCTGGGCGCTGCTGGCCGTCTCCGTCGTGCGTCATGCCGACGGCTCGCCGCTCTATTTTATCGCCCAGATTGAAGACATTAACGACCTGAAGCAGACCGAATGGGTCAATAAGCGCCTGATGGAGCGCATTACGCTTGCTAACGAAGCGGGCGGCATCGGCATCTGGGAGTGGGATCTGGAGCCAGACATTATCAGCTGGGACAAGCGGATGTTTGAGCTGTATGAAATCCCGCCGCACATCAAGCCCACCTGGCAGCTCTGGCATGACACGATGCTGCCGGAAGATCGCGCCCACGCAGAGAAGGTGCTGCGGGACTCTCTGATTTCCCGTCTGCCGTTTAAGCTGGAATTTCGCATCCGCGTGAAGGAAGGCGTGCGCCATATTCGCTCCCTGGCGAACCGGGTGCTTAATAAGCAGGGTGAGGTCGAACGGCTGCTCGGCATCAACATGGACATGACCGAGGTTAAGCAGCTCAACGAAGCCCTCTTCCAGGAAAAAGAGCGTCTGCACATCACCCTCGATTCCATCGGTGAAGCGGTACTGTGTACCGATATCAACATGAACGTCACCTTTATGAACCCGGTGGCCGAGAAAATGAGCGGCTGGCTGCAGACCGAGGCTATCGGCCAGCCGATCCTGAAGGTGTTGCACATCACCTTTGGTGAAAAAGGGCCGCTCATGGAGAATATTCACAGCGGCGATATGTCCCGTTCCGATATCGATCAGGACGTGGTGCTGAATTGCCGTACCGGTGGAAATTTCGATATTCATTACAGCATTACGCCGCTCAGCACGCTGGATGGGCAGAATATTGGCTCGGTTATCGTGATTCAGGACGTGACCGAGTCGCGCAAAATGCTGCGCCAGCTCAGCTATAGCGCCTCCCACGATGCCCTGACCCATCTGGCAAACCGGGTCAGCTTCGAAAATCACCTCAAACGCCTCCTGCAGACCGTTCGCGAAACGCGCCAGCGTCATGCCCTGGTCTTTATCGATCTCGATCGCTTCAAAGCCGTCAACGATACGGCAGGCCACGCGGCAGGCGATGCCCTGCTGCGGGAACTCTCTTCCCTGATGTTGACCATGCTCCGCTCCAGCGACGTGCTGGCGCGTCTGGGCGGGGACGAGTTCGGCTTACTGTTACCGGACTGCAATATTGAAAGCGCGCGCTATATTGCCGGTCGCCTGATCCACACGATCAATGACTATCACTTTATGTGGGAAGGCCGCCTGCACCGGATCGGCGCCAGCGCCGGCATCACGCTGATTGATGAAAATAACCATCAGGCGTCGGAGATCATGTCGCAGGCGGATATTGCCTGTTATGCCTCAAAAAACAGCGGGCGCGGCATGGTGACGGTTTACGAACCCCAGCAGGAGCGGGATCACCACACGCGCAGCATGATGTCGCTTGATGAACAGTGGCACATGATTAAAGACAATCACCTGATGATAATTGCCCGCAGCGTCGCCTCCCCGCGCATCCCGGAAAGCAGTAATTTCTGGCTGCTGTCGTTACGCCTGTGGACCAGTCAGGGCGAAGTCCAGGAAGAGCATGCTTTCCGCTCGGGCCTGGCGGAACCTGAGCTTTTGCACGCCCTCGACAGACGTATTTTTAGCGAGTTTTTCCGCACCTATGCCGCCCAGATCGCCAGTAAAGGCATGGGTGTGGCACTGCCGCTTTCTGAGGCCGGTTTAGCCAGCGTGACGCTGGTCGATGAGCTTCTAGACCTGCTGGATAAAAGCCCCATGCCGGGTCGTCTGCTACATCTGGTTATCTCTGCCGATGTGGTGTGCAGCCCGGATAAGAACCTGCAGCGGAGTCTGCAAAAGCTTCGCCAGGCGGGCTGCCGCGTGATCTTCAGCCAGGTGGGACGCGATATGAACGTCTTTACCCACCTGACCGCGAATATGGCCGACTATCTGATGCTGGACGCTGAGGTGGTAAGCAACGTGTATGGCAATCTGATGGATGAGATGATGGTGACCATTGTGCAGGGCCACGCCCAGCGTCTGGGAATGAAAACCATCGCGGGCCCCTGCAACCAGCCCATCATGATGGATACGCTCTCCGGCATCGGCATTGATTTTATCTTTGGTGACACCATCGCCGAGCCGCAGCCGCTGGATCTACTGCTCAACACCAGCTATTTCGCCATCAACTGACGGCGCCCAGCCGTCGGTGTACCAGATGTGCAGCAGCGCGTAAGAGCGCCACGGCTGCCAGCGCTCGGCATAACGACGAATTTGCGCGGGCGTCATCCCGGCAAAGCGTTGTTTAATCAGGTAATCATCCGGAAGAAATACATCTTTCGCCTGCCAGCCGCGCAGGGCCAGATAATTTGCCGTCCAGCGCCCTATACCCGGCCGCTGCTGTAGCGCCTTCATCCCCTCCTCTATGTTCGCGGGTGGGAAAAGCGGAAACGTCCCGTCGATGACCGACTGCGCCAGATGAATCAGCGACTCCGCACGCTTTACCGGCATACCTAAAGCTTTCAGCGCCAGAGGATCCGCTGCCGCCAGCGCCTGCGGCGTGGGGAAGCAGAGATAGCCCGGGCAATCGGCCACGGGTTCGCCGCATAACGCCACCACGCGCGACGCCAGCTTCGCCGCCATCGCCACGCTCACCAGCTGTCCGAGAATCGCCCGGACGCCCTGCTCGTACGCATCCATCGCTCCCGGCAAACGCAAGCCCGGCCGGGCAGCACCGAGATCGCCCAGCGTATCCGTGATGTGCTGCGGATTGCAGGCAAGATCGAACAGGCGTTCGATGCGTTCAAGGCACGTCTGCGCAACCGGAATTAACCCCGGGCTGAGGGTCACGGTCAGCGTGTGTGTTGCGATATCTGGCGTCACGCGAAATATCCCCTGATGTCCTTCGCAGGCAAAACTGCGCTCGTAGTAGTCGTGTGTGACGGTTTCAATGCCCGTTACCGCACGCGCGCCAAGAAAGCCAAACATCCACTGCCAGTCATAAGGGGGAAGCCAGGTGAGGGTATACATCGTTACTCCTTTTTTAGTGTTATCAGCATAAACGGAAAGACCCTGTATTGCCTTGCTTTCATATTCCTGTTGTCGCCATGCAGACATTTCGTTAAAGTCTCGCCCCTTCTCACCGGCATGGGGATTCATCGTGTTTATTGGATTTGACTACGGTACGGCAAACTGCTCGGTTGCGATTATGCAAAACGGGCAGCCACGGCTCCTGAAAATGGAAAAAGAGAGCACGCTGCTGCCGTCTATGCTCTGCGCACCGACGCGTGAAGCGGTGAGCGAATGGCTGTTTCGTCACCATCAGGTTCCGGCCACGGCGGCGGAGACCCAGGCGCTGCTGCGCCGGGCGGTCAGCTTTAACCGCGAGGAAGACATCGACGTTACGCCGTCCAGCGTGCAGTTCGGTCTCTCTTCGCTCGGGCATTACATTGAAGACCCGGAAGAGGTCTACTTCGTTAAGTCACCAAAATCCTTCCTCGGCGCCAACGGCCTGAAGCCGCAGCAGGTCGCGCTGTTCGAAGACCTGGTGTGCGCGATGATGCTGCATATTCGTCATCAGGCGCAGATGCAGGTCTCCGATGCGATTACCCAGGCGGTGATTGGCCGTCCGATCAACTTCCAGGGGCTGGGCGGCGACGAGGCCAACCAGCAGGCGCAGGGGATCCTTAAGCGTGCGGCGCACCGCGCGGGCTTCCGCGACGTGGTGTTCCAGTATGAGCCCGTTGCCGCGGGGCTGGACTTTGAAGCCACACTGACTGAAGAAAAACGCGTATTAGTCGTGGACATTGGCGGGGGCACGACGGACTGCTCCCTGCTGCTGATGGGCCCGCAGTGGCATAACCGTCGCGATCGTGAAAACAGCCTGCTCGGGCACAGCGGCTGCCGCGTAGGCGGTAACGATCTTGATATCGCGCTGGCATTCAAGAGCCTGATGCCGCTGCTCGGCATGGGCGGCCAAACGGAAAAAGGCATCGCCCTGCCGATCCTGCCGTGGTGGAACGCGATTGCCATCAACGACGTGCCTGCGCAAAGTGATTTTTACAGCACCGCCAACGGCCGCTTCCTGAACGATCTGGTGCGTGATGCGCAGGACGGTGAAAAAGTCGCCCTGCTCTATAAAGTGTGGCGCCAGCGTCTGAGCTACCGCGTGGTGCGTACCGCGGAAGAGAGCAAAATCGCCCTGTCCGATCGCGCTGAACATGCGGTCTCCCTGCCGTTTATCAGCGACGAACTGGCAACCGCCATTTCGCAGGACGGGCTGGAGGCGGCGCTCGCGCAGCCGCTGCAGCGCATTCTGGAACAGGTGCAGCTGGCGCTGGAAAACGGCAAAGAGAAGCCGGACGTTATCTACCTGACCGGGGGTAGCGCCCGTTCGCCGCTGATTAAAAAAGCGCTGGCGGAACAGCTGCCGGGTATTCCGATTGCGGGTGGAGATGACTTTGGCTCCGTTACCGCAGGGCTGGCACGCTGGGCGCAGGTGATGTTTAGCTAGCGTTGTTGCGGTGCGGTCTGGTGCCCTCACCCCGGCCCTCTCCCACAGGGAGAGGGAGAAAACACCCAAAACGGCAACGGATGTTGCCGTTTTGCGTTTACCTCCATTCAGACCATTCCTGACAGTCTTCCATATTTCCTCCATTTTTCCGCTGTGTTGCCTGACTAAACTAGTATCATTCCCCGAAGTCTTCAGGATGAGAACGTATAACGATGAAAGGCAGTAATAAATCCCGCTGGGCAATCGCCGCTGGCATCATTGTGGTGGTCCTTGCCGCCGCCTGGTACTGGCACAGTCAATCCGCGAATTCCGCCGCACCCGCTGGTGCCACCAGCCAGGCTCAGCGCCCAACAGGCGGAGGGCGCCACGGCATGCGCGGCGGCGCGCTGGCGCCGGTCCAGGCGGCGACGGCGGT